>JAUSEP010000060.1 GCA_030650195.1 Candidatus Berkelbacteria bacterium
CCTTCATAGTTATATGTTCGGCTTTTTACGGGATTGGGGCAAGATAAACAGCGCCATCACTACCATCGCTACCAGAACGGCCCAGAACTTGCCTGTTGTCTGAGTGTTAAGGGCAATCAGACCAAAGATAAGGCTAATGGCATAAAAGATCATTAGAATCGTTTTTTTACTATATCCTCGATCAAGTAAACGATGAGTTAAGTGACGACGATCGGCCAGAAACGGCGATTGGTGGTGGCTGACTCTACTAATAAAGACGACTAAAGCGTCAAGAAACGGGATGGCAAGTACTAGAAAGACTGTTGCGACTTTTCCACCCGAGATAATTGCCAGAACACCGATTAGAAATCCCAAAAACATCGAGCCAGTATCACCCAAAAATACTTTGCCCCGTAAGTTATAAAGTAAGAATCCAAGAGTCGCACCAAAGCCAATAATCGCTAGCATGGCGTTAGAAGGCTGGTTCACAGCAACGTTAATCGACAACAAGAACAAGACAAAAAGTGTAATAGAGCTAACTCCACCGGCAACACCATCGATACTATCTAACCAGTTAATAACGTTACTAATTACTACAAGCCAGACGATAACGAGAATTGATGAGTAGCTCCCAATAACAATTTGCTGGCCAAACGGATTAGAGAGAGTGGGAATTAAAATACCAAAGCCCGTGATAATAATGGCGGCTATAAGTTGGCTAATTAATTTTGTCTGCCAAGAAAGCCCTTTATAGTCATCAAATGCGTTGATAACGCTAAGCCAAATAATTGCCAGTAAAAAACCAACCAAGTTACGATCAATCCCTAGGATAGTTGTGTTACCAAAGCTAAGACTTCCGGAAGAAAATATTAAGGTTAAACCAATCGTAATAAGAAACGCCACGACTATACCAATACCGCCTACTCGCGGTGTCGGCTTGGAATGCTCATCGCGTGGTCGGATGGCCGGTACAAACCAATTTTTTTTGTGACTTAGATTAATAAGCCAACCGTTGATGGTAACTGAGAGAATTAAGGCGATTACGGCGCCAAGCCAGTAAGCCCCGGGCATCACTACCAGGTATTAGACTGATGAACGGTCTGGTAGTCAACCAACTCTTTAGGAGTAAACCAGAGAGCAATCTCACGCTCAGGATGCTCATCGGGGTCTGAAGCATGTACTAGATTGCGGACTGCTCGATCAGATTCGTTGGCGTGTAGACGAGTAACGTGAGCAAACATGCCACGAATGGTACCGAATTCAGATTCGTTTGGATAAGTAGCGCCAGCCAGACGTTTAACATACTCAACCGCCTTAACGCCTTCGATGACCATGGCGACGACTGGGCCGGAAAGTAGAAAGTCGATCATCTGGGCTTGAATTTTGTCGCCCTCGAGGCCTCGCTTATTCAAGCGCTCGCCCAGACCGCCGTAATGTTTATCGGCTAACTGTTTGTCGGCAGTGGTCATTTTCATACCTACAATTTTTAATCCACGTTCTTCGAGCTGAGTAATGATTTTTCCGATAACGCCGCGTTCGACACCGTCCGGTTTTATAATAAACAGAGTTTGTTCAATGTGTGACATAGTCGTATTTTATCTAATCTTGCCTTAGATTCCAAGGAATTTCTTAAAGATTTCGTCGTTCTCGTACGGCCCGATCACAGATAGAACCTGACGCTCTTTGATCAAAGTTCTTTTAGCTAGGGTTAAAATTTGTTTGGAGGTTACTGCCTGTACTGCTTTGGCCGCTTCTTCGATACTGGTGTCGTCGCCAAGTAGTCGCCCCGTTCCGTACCAACGAGCTAAGTCGATTGGTCGATCAGCGCTCATCTCAAACGAACCAACAATAAGAGCTTTTGCTTTAGCAAGTTCTTCTTCACCGACCAGATCGGTTCGTAATGATGCTAACTCTTCATCTATCGCCGCTAAAGTTTGCTCAATTTTTTTGGTATTAACACCACCATCGATGACTATTGCCCCCGTCTCTTCGAAATCCTCAAACGATGAATGGATTGAGTAAGCCAAACCTTTCTTCTCCCTAATATTAAGAAACAATCTTGAACTCATCCCTCGACCTAGTATTGCGTTCATAACGACACCTACATATGCCTCTTTGTTACCCGAGGCCCACTCAGGGTCGGATAGCGCCAGCATAAAGTGAGTTTGGTCAGTCTTTTTATTTAAAAGCTTTAACCCTTTCTTGCTAACACCTGTAAAAAACTGCGGTTTGGTAACAGCCTTTGGTTTCAAATCCTTCGTTAGCTTGACGACTTCGGCTTTGATATCACGATTTCCAATATTACCAACGCAGATAAAGAGCGCCTGAGCGGGATGGTAGTAGGTCGAACGATATTGCTTAAACTGCTCTATTGTCATTTTTTCGATTCTCTCTTCTGTCCCGATCACCGAGAGTCCAAGCGGGTGGTTAGGAAACAATATCTCTCCCAGCTGATCTTCAACTTGGCTCGATGGATCATCGTTCATTCGTCGGATCTCTTCAATTATCACACCACGTTCGTGTTCTAAGTCTTCTTTACGCAAGATTGCATGGAACGCCAGTTCGAAAGGCACTTCAATTCCTCTCTGCCAAGCTGCTATTGGCACAGTATTCCAGTAAGCAGTGTGGTCATTAGAGGTCCAGGCGTTAAAGTAACCTCCGACACCTTCTATTGATTGGGCAATGTCCAGTTTGTCGGGATACTTTGTGGTGCCCTTGAAAACCATGTGCTCAAGGAAATGGGCGACACCGTTATTCTTTTTATCCTCGTAACGACTACCGCTACGGATAACTAGAAAATTTGTTAGGGAGTGAAATCCTGGCAGATCTACGAGCACTAAAGTTAGACCGTTCGACAATTTTTCAAAATGTGGTTTGAGTTTGTTCATGGGTTTGATTGTACCTTGTCAACATCAGTAACGGAAGAGATCTCCGGACACTTAGAGAGATATTATTTGACACCAAAATTACGGCTGTGTACTCTGAATTGAGGAGGGAATTTTGATTAGTGTACCGATCGACAGAATAGTGCCGCTAACAGACGCGAGAGACAACTTTAGCCGCTTGGTTGCGGATGTTGAAAATATTACAGACGGTATGTATGTCCTCACTAAGGGTGGAAAACCAGCCATTGCTTTAATCAACATTAAATACCTGGAAGAAATAATGGCAGGTAATGGACCAGAAATCAGCCACGAACACACACATCAAGCAAGTAGTCCTCACCACATTTCTCCTAAACCCCATATAACTCCTAAACCGGTTGAAGAAGCCAAACCAAAACCAATTACCCTTCCTGATTTTCCAAACCCTCCAGCAGTTAAACTACCTGATTTAGAACCACCCAAAGCGCCCTTACCACCCAAACCCAGTTTTGAAGTACCTCGTATTGCCCCTGCGCCAAGTAGTAGTACTACCTTCCCAGACGTAAAACCCCAAAATAACTATGACGTGAAGCCATCTGTTAACCCAACATGGACCGGAGAAGAACCGAAAGTGGAGCCTTCAGTTTCTAGCAGTCCGACAGACAGCCAAAACCAGTCCTCACTGCCCCCAATTCTAAGACCAAATACCAGTATTCCTGAGGCTATTATCAACAAACCACCAGAAGCGGATAAGGCACCCTTGACACCCACTGCTCCAGTTTTACCTAGTGAGAAACCTAACCTAGCCTCAACAGTACCTAGTAGGCCTCCTATTAACCCTTGGCCGATAATCCCACCGAGACCATCGGTAAACACCCCCACACCAAGTAGTCTTTCGAGCTCTGTCGGAGTAAACCAGCCATCAAGTACGCCTCCACCCACTCCACAGCCACCTGTTACCCCGGAAAGCAGTTTCCCAAAGATGGTAGCTCCTCCACCTCCGCCACCGCCGTCATCACTGCCTAGAATTCCTAGTAGCTTTCAAACAGTTCCTGTTCCAGTTAATGGCAACAAACCTCCAGCAACACCGCCAGTAGTTACCCTACCACCCCCTCCGGTAACAACTGCTCCGGCACCGTTTGCCCAAAGTTCACCAGCCACTCCAACTGTCACATCTAAACCTGCGGATACAATTCCGTTCGACCAACCTCCAACAACGATCCCTGATCCAGGAGAGGACCTGCCGGTTCCACCAGCAATTAAGAGTGATACTCCCGCCGTAAGCACCGCCGCTCCACCAGCAGCAACACCGCCTCAGAGCCAGGCATCAGTTCAAGATTTAGAGATTTAGCTGTACTGGCTGAAAAACCAGGCGGCAGCGAGAGTCAGTCCTGCTCCGAGAATTGTTCCGGCAATAAGTTGGTTGGGAGAGTGTTGCTTTAGCTTTAAGCGCGACCAAATTACTGGCAACAAGATCAGGTAACCAAGTATAAACCAGTTCCCTTGGTAAACCACCAATAAACTACTTAGTCCGGCGATAGTTGCGGCATGCAGACTAATCTTCCAGACTGTCGTTATCACCGTCAGGGCCGCAAGCATCGTTACTAGGATATAGCTCATCTCTGTAAATGTAGCGTTGTGTAACTTGGACTGAACGATAAAGCTGCCGATAACCGCACCTAGAGTCGAAAGCATCAACGGAACAATTCTGTCGTGTCTTTCCGTCAGATCCAGATCTACCGCTCCCTCTTTGCGCCAGACATAAATACTGTAGGTAATCCCTGGTACAACAAGTAAGCCGATACCGATTAGGCTACCTTGCCAAAATTTTTCCATAGAGTCTGCGTAGCGACCGACTATTGTAACGACGCTAATCGAGACTACCAACGCCGGATTGGTTAATAAAGAAACGATTTTAGCTAGTTTCTGGCTCATTTGATGACTTATAGTTCTTTCCTCGTACTATAGCCCATATCTTCTCTAAGAATTTCTGAAGTGGATGATCGAAAATGACCAACAACCCAAACCCTATTGCACCTATCAGCCATCCTCCGACGATATCCCCAGCCCAATGAAAGCCAACTGTTACTCTAGCAAAACTTGATAGTAGGGTGACAACCAAAAATATCCAGGCCCAACTCTTTTGACGGTAGTAAAACAGTGCTAGCGTAACAAACAGCAAAACGGCAGCGTGATCAGACGGAAACGATTTTTGTGGTTGTTCAAAAAGTAATTCTTTTAGTCCACCGAAGGCAAATGGACGATCACGAAACCCGTACTGGGCGTAGAAAAACTCTCCAACTAGTTTGCTTAGCACCTGCCAGGTAATAATTGTCACACCAAATATCTTAGCGGCCGCGTAGCGTGTGTTTGGTTTAACGACAAGAAGTACAAGAACGATAGGCAGTAAGAATATTAAGTAGGTAGCCACGTCGTAAACAACTCTCTGCAGACCAATACTGTCTCGAGTTAAGCTATAGAGACTCTCCGTTAGGTTTCGATCAAGCGTTAGTAGTGACATATCTGGTACAGTGTAGCCGATATGTTTGGTAGGCAACAACATGACAATCAGACGAGCCGTTAAGGACTACTTACGATTTTTAGAAACCTCACGCGGTGCTTCTATTCATACCGTCAAAAACTACCGACACTACTTAACCAGCTTTCAAACTTGGGCCGAGGCAAATAAGGTAGAAAACGTTGACCAATTTAGCGGTGAAGACGTAATTGACTACCAATTATCTCTTCTCGACCCAGGGGTAAGCAAAAGAAGTCGAACAACCGTTAATTACTACCTAATTGCCTTACGATCTTTGCTCAAATACCTTATCGGTCGTGATATAACAGTTTTACCTCCAGAGAAAGTCGGTTTAAGTAAGATTCCCTCTAGACAGATATCCTTTCTAGAGAGAGAGGAAGTGCTACAACTGATCAGGGAAGCAGGAGACGATTCCTTGAGTGGGAGGCGTAATCGAGCTATGGTGGCGGTCCTTTTTTCCAGCGGCCTGCGTATTAGTGAGCTACTTAGTCTTAAACGTAACCAAGTAAACCTCTCCACTGGGGAGTTTAGTATTCGTGGTAAGGGTGGTAAGGTCCGACCCGGGTTTCTTTCGGAAGAGGCTCTCGAAGTTCTTGGAGAATACATAGATCTCAGGGCAGATACCAATCCCTGTCTTTTCATCCGTCACCATAAAAACAGCCAACTAGATTCCAAGAAAAATCCCCTAAGCCATCGGACAGTCCAAAGACTAATCTCTCAAGCTGCTATAAAGGCTGGTATTACAAAAAGTGTAAGTCCCCACAAAATCCGTCACAGCTTTGCGACAGATTTACTGCGCAACGGGGCGGACATACGCTCGGTTCAGGCAATGCTTGGACATTCTTCGATAACCACGACCCAAATTTATACCCACGTAACTGATAAATCCTTACGTGATGTTCACCGTAGATTTCACAGCCAACCACTAAAACCCGATACAGGGGTTGATGAAACGACCCGTTCCTGATAAAATTTGTTGAGAAATGGTAACTAAAGCAAAAGAGATTATTGATACACTTCCAGACCTTGAAGAAGAAACGGCTGGTGATATTGAGGTAATTGAGCCTCAGGCACCAGAAACTGTAGTGGAAGATAGTGCTAATTCCGGGGATTCAAAGACCCGGATGTATTTGCTGTCAGTATTAGCAAAAGATGCTACTTCTGCTCTCGACGAGTTAACCTCCCTAGTCTTAACTGCCGGTTCAAAAGTTGAAAAAGCTGAGGATCTTGGCTTGAAGCGACTAGCCTTTCCGATAAACAAACACCTCGAGCTTTCGCTGGTATCTGTCTTTTTTAACGCTAATGCTCAGACTATTAAAACATTGGACAGCGAATTAAAACACGCCGAGACGATTGAACGACACCTTCTTTCTACCTGGAGGGCTGGACTTGACGAGCCAAAACGTCGACAAGCAGAACGTCAAAAAAGAGAATTTGAAAAGAATGTTTAGTCTAAATAGAGCGACAATCGTTGGTAACTTGACTCGAGACCCCGAGACTCGTGCTATTCCTAGCGGCCAAACCGTTTGCTCGTTTGCCGTGGCTACTAATCGTCGCTGGAAAGACAAAGACGGAAATACAAAAGAAGATACCCAGTTCCATGAAGTTACTGCCTGGGGCAAACTCGGTGAGCTAGCCGCCCAAATGCTTTCCAAGGGCAAGAAAGTTTATGTCGAAGGAAGATTACAGACTAATTCGTGGGAAGGAACTGACGGAGCCAAGAGAAGTAGAACCGAGATTGTGGCGGAGAACTTCATTCCTCTTTCACCCAAAGGTGACGTGACACCAGGAGACTTCACAAGCCCCGCTACCGATGAGGTGCCTAAGGGTAAAAAGACGGAAAAAACAGATGCCGTAGAAGAGATAAACTTAGACGATATACCTTTTTAAAAATATGAAAAGACGAGTAGATTGTTACTTTAAGAAAAACCGAGTTAAAGAGATTGATTACCGAGATACGCAAATGTTAAATCGCTATCTTACTAGTTGGGGTAAGATAAAGTCAGCTCGCGAAACCAACACTTCCACTAAGTACCAACGAGTACTGGCAATTGCGATCAAACGAGCTCGATTCCTTGGATTAATACCGGCGACAAAACGCTAGACTGCGTAACAGATATGCTGTCACTGGCGCAGGTTAAGATAGGCTCTAAGATTATGTTTCGTGATACTCCGCACGAAGTCATTTCTGCTACCCACGTTCAGGCTGGTCGAGGACAAGCTAAACTAGATACAAAGTTACGAAGTCTATTGACTCAGGCTATTTTTGAACAGACATTTCAGGGCAACGATCGTATTGAAGAGGCCTCACTACAGTACAAAAATGCCACTTACTTATACCAAGAAGGTATGCTCGCTCAAGCAATGCTAGCTGATACTTTTGAGCAGGTTTCCGTTAAGCTTTCTCCGGAAAGATTCAAATACTTAAAAGAGGGCCAGCCGATCGACCTATTATTCTGGAAAGATCAGGTAATTGACGTTAGATCCCCCAAGAAGGTTGAGCTAGAAGTAACCTACGCCGAGCCTGCTGAGAAAGGCAATACTGTTAATGCCGCTATGAAACCAGCAACACTAGAGACTGGAGCTATAATCCAAGTCCCGCTATTTATAAAAACAGG
>JAUSEP010000061.1 GCA_030650195.1 Candidatus Berkelbacteria bacterium
CTCTTGACGTAGTAGTTGGTCTTCCTGTCAATGTTTGAGACCTTACTAATGCGCCATTAACATACAGTTTAACTAATGTATTAGCTCCACCATCAGTTGATTCCTGGGTTGCTACTAAATGAAGCCATTCATTGCTTGGAATAGTATACGTAGTGGGTTGACGCCAAGTTGTGCCATCATAATACCAAAAAGTAAATCCTGTCCCACCGCTAACTCCCATGCTATAACTGTTCCTTTTGTCTATAAACATCCTCCAACCAGTTAGGGTGGTTTGATTATTTACCCACGCCTCAAGAGTAATCGCAGAAGTAATATCCAAACTTGCCCCATTTCCAGCATTCACATAATCATCCACCCCGTCAAAACTCAAAGCTTGGCCGATTACTCCTGCGATTGGCGTTGGGTCGGCAGCATCAGCGGAAGTAGAGGCTGTAGAACCCATTCTCCCGTCATTGCCATTTCCTGACATATCTGTAGTGGTAGAATTTAAGATTGTATCTTTTCCGTTAAAAGTCCAGTAGCCAACCAATGCCGATTCATTCGGCAAAGGGTCAGGAGTGGCGAGTTTTAATCTTCTTGCCCCAAAAGAATAGTGCTGCTGAATTTCTGCCGCGGTCAACGCCCTGTTGTAAACGCGGACTTCGTCAATAAGCCCATTGAAAACTGCCCCTATATTGGGATTTTTCCCTATGTATGTTTTTTCTGGCGCTGAATGATAAGTTATAGTTCCCGCTGCGGCCTGAGGTGAAGCGGCCACTCCATTAAAGTATGGACGAATATAACTTCCATCAAAAGTAAAAGCAACATGAGTCCAAGTGCCTAAATTAGGGGTGCCTACAAAAACAGAGTAAAAAGTCCCACCGACGTTGATTTGCATACCAATGTCTCTTGTATCTAGCCCCTGATAAATCTCAAAACCTTTATAAGTCGGTGCTTCATATTTTACATTGCTCACTACTCTGGGGTATTCAGTAATAACAGATGTCATATTTATCCAAGCCTCAACTGTTACATAGCTAGGCGTAAGGACTGGTGCTTCCACATAATCATCCACCCCGTCAAAACTCAATGCAGAACCTAAAATTCCAGCCACTCGGGTTGCTCCGTAAATAGTTCCGTTATTACCGTAGCCAGAGGAATCATTGGCTATGCTTCCGGATCCCTCGTCAAACTTCCAGATGCCTACGGCATAAGCTCCTATGACATGATTTACGGTCTGGCTGAAATCTTTGGCTTTGGCAATTCTGGCTTTTTCCCTTGTTCCTTTTAGAGAGACCAAAACAATGATAGACAAAAGCCCAATTATGGCAATGACTACCAGGAGTTCAATTAAAGTAAAAGATTTATTTTTCATATACCGAGTTCCGCACCGAGCTTCCGAAGGAAGCGAAGGTGGAAAAGAGGACGCAGTCCTCTTTGACGGAACGAAGGTGAAGATGAAGACGCAGTCTTCATCGCCTACCCGAGCGAAGCGCGAAGAACGTTTAGATAATGTAGAAATCAGATCTCTACGAACTGTCTATGAACTTGATGTAGAGATCTGATATCTACAAGATTCTGTCTTATATTTTTAGCAATCTTCTTGATAAATTAAAATGCTGCAGAATTTCTGCATCCGACAACGCCCGGTTGTAAATGCGGACTTCGTCAATAAGGCCCTTTATCCATTGAGTTGTCCCATCACCTACTCCAATATATACAACTCTTGACGTAGTAGTTGGTCTTCCTGTCAATGTTTGAGACCTTACTAATGCGCCATTAACATACAGTTTAACTAATGTATTAGCTCCACCATCAGTTGATTCCTGGGTTGCTACTAAATGAAGCCATTCATTGCTTGGAA
>JAUSEP010000065.1 GCA_030650195.1 Candidatus Berkelbacteria bacterium
AGGCGCAAAGCCTTCTAATACTGTTGCCCGTTTACTGGAAAAAGAAAAAATTAAACATAAATCTATTGTTGTTATTAAGTACAACAAAGCTCCTAAGAAAAAAGTTGAAGAAAAAGCTGCTCCAGTAGCAAAGCCAGAAGCAGCCGAAGAGTCTACCGAGAGTCCAGCAGAAGGCGAAGTAGTAGAGACTACGGAAGAAGCTCCAACCGAAACAACTGAAGAAACAATTGTTGCCGAGACAGAAGCTCCTGCCGAGGAGCCCGTAGAAGAAGTAGCTGAGTCACCAGAAGCTACCGAAGAACCAGCCGCCTAAGCAACATTGAAGTCTCGGAATTAAGCTAAGGGATATACTTAGAGTCTTCACTTTTTATTTTATCCGACCAGTCAATTTAGCTAATTTAGTATCAGCTACTGGTACTTTTCGAAGGGTGCATACATATGAAGCGTAGTGATTATTAGCTTCCAAGTCCGCAAAGCGACCAAAACAGTGCTATACCTAAAAGAATTATTTAGTTTGATAATCACAATAATTACCCTCTGAACTCTTGCATTTCTACCATAATTTGCTTATAATTTCTGTGCCAATTCGGCAAGAGAGGTATCGCACCATGAAAAATCGGCTTACCACATTCACTTCGGCGTTCGTTTGCTTTCTATTCGTTGTTGCGTTTGGCTGCGCCAGCAAGACAACGTCCGCGGGTAGTAGGGTCGTTCCGTTGAACCAGGATCAGATGCCTCCAAGCTTCGATTCCGAGGATTACAGCGGCCTGCCTTACGCGGCCATCGACTACATTTCGAAACTCGCTCAGATGAGCCCGACCGATCGACAGCAGCTCTTTAATGAGCTGGCTACCGGAAAAACGGATACGCTCAACTCCCGTTTCGGTAGCAACGGCATGCTTTTCTTCAAAGCGACTCGACGAATCGAGGGCTACCGTGGCAACGGCAATCCGACGGCCTCCCGGCTAGAAGCGCTCTACAACATCGCTCAACGGGGCGATCTGGAGGCGCTCTACAAGTTCTGGAGTCAACCCGTCATCGACGGCTTCGTTCTCAAATGGGTCAAGGATCTGCCTAATAGGGTCGAGAATGGCCGTTCATACATGGGCATGCTCGTGACCGGATCTAACTGGCCAGCCACGCTTCATATGGAACCGGCATTGGTCCTGCCCAAAGGCACCGCCATTAAGAAGCTGCCCAGTTCCGTGCCAATGCAGGACTGGGTCAAGAGAAGCGACGGGTCACATGAGATCTGGGTCGACGTCACTGATGTCAAGGTGCCGAAGGGCACCAAGATCTACCTCATGAGTTCTTACGAAGAGCCGGCGACCAAGGCGCGACGCTACATCAAGCCACAACCGAAACTCGCTCTCGCCACGTCGTCCAAGGACGCTCCCAACGTTCTTTTTCTCGAGTTCTGACCTGAACCACACCAAGGTTCTGTCTCTTGCGAACACTCGCACTAGGCAGAACCCCTTTTCATACGACACTAGACTCACCAAAAATGTGCTACTGCTACAAAGTATAGTTACTTACGCCAGCTTCTTTACAACCACACCAGTTTTTGTTACAAAATACGCATAGCGCAGAGAGAAGGTCGATCTGCTGAAATTCTAAGAATCTCAAAGGAGAAAAATGTCCGGAAAAACTGAAATAACTGACCAAGAATTTGTTGAAAGTATTGTTAAAGCTATTGTTGACCACCCAGATGAAGTTGTTACAGGCCGCACGCTTGATGAGCGTGGTGTCCTAATTCAACTGACCGTTAATCGTGAAGATATGGGTAAAGTAATTGGACGTGAAGGCCGAACTGCAAAGGCAATCCGTTCATTACTACGTGTCTTTGGTGCCCGTAATGAATCTCGTATCAACTTAAAGATTGTTGATCCTGAAGGTGGAACTGCTGATATCCCAGAAGAACCACACGTTTCTGAAGCACCAAAAGAAAAAACGCCTAAAGCTGAGGCTCCAGCACCAGTTGCTGAACCAACCCCTGCAAGCGAAGAAAAAGCAACCGGCGTATTCTAAGAGATAACTAAGTAAAAAAACGAGGGACCG
The DNA here is from genome assembly GCA_030650195.1 of Candidatus Berkelbacteria bacterium. Classification (GTDB taxonomy): domain Bacteria; phylum Patescibacteriota; class UBA1384; order 2-12-FULL-50-11; family 2-12-FULL-50-11; genus JANLIQ01. The sequence continues at coordinate 2,059 of JAUSEP010000065.1, forward strand.
GGCCTGTTGGCCTGGTCCCTTTGTTGTGGGTTATCTAACTCCGATCAGAACCTTTTCGGGTTCCACCGGGGGTTCTTGTTCCTCGGGCTCTTCTAGGGCGGGTAGATCTTCTTCGATGTAGGCGGGAAAACGTCCGCGACTTGTCTCGTCGCAGATGAATATCCGCATACTAAGCGCTGCAAGACCCTCACTATCGGTATCGCGTCGTACCTCAAGAATTGCCGATATTGGTCTGAGTCTGTAGTGCTCGCTGGCAAACACCACTCTACGGTTGCAGGCAGCGTCGAGAAGGTTGCCGAATCGTTTTGGGTAGCTCCGGCTCCCGTCGCGTGAGAATATCGGCACTTCCTCTCCTGCGTATTCGGCCATAACGAAAACTGCGTTGGCCGGATGATCTGGGAGGACGTGCGTGAACACCTCTACCTCTTCGTCTGGCTTTACGTAACAAGCGCGGACAGGAGTATCGGGAAGGTTGGGGAACTTTCCCGATACCGCCGCATTGTAGAGGAGGTCGTAGCTATATGTGCTTTTTGTTAGGTGCATTCCGTCATCCCCCTAATTTAGATGTGACGATATCGTAACTGAAATTTACAGGTAGATCAACTCTCCTGCTACAATTGGGTTGATGACTATCGATGTTCTAACCCTGTTTCCCGATATGATAGATTCTGCATTGTCCTTTTCTATTCCAGGTAGGGCTCAGAAAGCAGATTTAGTAGATATCCGCGCTCACCAGCTTCGTACTTGGGCGATTGATCGGCGCGGTACGGTTGACGATACACCATATGGTGGTGGTCCTGGCATGATATTACGCGTAGACGTAGCACATGCGGCACTTGGTGCGCTTGATCATAGCCACAAGGCCCACAGGGTAATGCTTTCTCCTGATGGCGAGCTATTTGATCAAAGTATGGCAGAAGAATTCGCCACTAAGAAAAAGCTAGTAATACTGTGTGGTCGTTATGAAGGGTTCGATGCTCGAATTGAGAAATACGTAGATCAGAAGGTTTCTATCGGTTCGTTTGTTTTATCTGGAGGTGAACTAGCTGCGCTAACAATAATCGACGCGGTAACACGCCTCACCCCTGGTGTATTAGGCAATGCAGAGTCCCTCCTGGAGGAAACCTTTGAGGCCGATTTAACAGAATACCCCCAATACACACGCCCTGAAAAATACCGTGGTATGAACGTACCGGATGTATTGTTGAGCGGACACCACGCAGAGATCCAAAAATGGCGAGACTCCCAACGTCAAAATCTGGAACGCACTTGATTGTTACTCCTTGATACAATATCCTTGGGTTAGATATGCGCTCTCTTCAAGACGAAATTCGGAAAGCCCAACAAGAACTTACCTGTCCAGTTTGCGGCAGGATGTTTGAGTTGCGTGATATTAATATCCGGGCGTACGAATTCAATAAGGCCGTGGAGCTTTCTGTTACCTGTAATAGGGGACACTTCCCAATCATCCTATTGGTACCACTAACACTAAAGGATTTAGTTAAGGCTGGACCGATAAGTTCATCCGAACTTAAACTTATTAACGCCGAAGTAGATTCCTTAGAGACCACTCTGGAAAAAGTCTTTTAAATTAGGTACAATCAGAAAACTAAATGGAAACAGTAGCTTTATCGGCGCATCCTCGTGTGCTAACCGGCAAGAAAGTAAAAAACCTTCGTTCCAAGGGAGAGATCCCGGGTGTTGTTTATGGGCACGGTTTAGATTCAACTCCAATTTCAGTTGAAAAAGTTGCTTTAAAGAAAGCTTTTGCTAAGGCTGGAAGTGGTACCCTAGTAGATCTTACTATTGGAGAACAGAAACCAATTAAAGTTCTTTTCCATGAACCACAGGTTCACTACTTAAACGGGGAACCAATCCATTTTGATTTATATGCTGTAAAAATGGACGAAGAGATCGAAACAACAATTCCAATCATCTTTGTTGGCATCTCTCCGGCTGTTGACGAACTTGAAGGTAACTTCATTGCTAACCGTGATGAACTAACTATTAAATGTTTGCCAGGGAACTTGATTCCAAATGTTGAAGTAGATATCTCAATGTTAAAAACTTTTGACGATTCTATAAAAGTAGGAGATATCCAGGTACCAGAAACTGTCCAGATTCAAGATGAAATGGAAGAGACGGTTGCTCTTGTTACCGCTCCCAGAAGCGAAGAAGAGCTTGAAGCCGAACTAGCTGAAGACAAAGCTGCTGAAGAAGCTGCTGTTGGTGCTCTAGCTGAAGAGCCAACCGCTGAGGGCGAAGAAGGTGCTGTTGCTCCTGACGGTGAGAAACCTGCTGAGTCGCCTCAAGATGGAGAAGCCAAAGAGTAGCTCACCGCTAACGTTTGGACCCAAATCTCGGCCATTTTCTATCGATGGCTACCTTACCTCAGCTGTAGTTCTGTTTATTAACCGCCACCCAGTTGTTCGTCGAGTTGGTTTTTGGCTCTCTATCAGCACCTTCTTTTATATTATTTTTGAGATTGCCAACGCTACCGTCGTCTGCGGTGGTTGGAAGATAGAGTTTTTGGTGGGACTAGCCAGCTTTTTGGGTTTTTGGTCGTTCGTGGCGGCAGTCATTGCTACGGCGACCCAAATCCGACAAACCCGACGATTCTCGCGGTGGGTTATCGTTCTTATTTTATTTTCGTTCGCTCTCACTCTGGCCGATTACTATTTCAGTAAGTCTTGCCTGTTCTAATTGTCCGGAGAAGCCGAGTAGACGCCGATCCTTTCCGGCGGCTGTCATCATTTCCTTGCAACCTACAACCATATTCAACCCGGCGGGTTGCTGCAGGTTTGAATGTGTAAATTAGATGAGCCACCTCCGGGATTCGAACCCGGTGCCTCATCTTTACGAAAGATGCGCTCTACCAAGTGAGCTAAGGTGGCGACAGTCTGTATTTTACCCGAAAGGGCTATTTACTTTAAGGCTTTGCGGAAGGAGAGCATGGTAATGATCACAAAAACCACAAACATACCACCAGCCGCCAAAAAGGCATAACCAACATCTGGCCCACCCCAGCCGTTGATGGTTAACGTTCTAATACCTTCAATGATATAGGTGACTGGGTTGTAGCTGGTAATAACACCAAATGTATGTGGCAGTAAGGACTTAGGTGCTTGAGAGGTTGTTAGGTAGAGAAGCGGGAAAACAAGGATGAACATAGATTGGACTAAACGAGCATTTTGCGTCCGTAGCGCAAAAATCATACTGATACAGCTCCAGGCCATGGCAAAAATTACTAAGATGGCAAAGATTGTTAGGATACCTAAGAAGCCAGTTTTGAAGTGAACGCCCCAAAGAAGCAGTAATATAAGCATTACCAAGCCCTGCCCTAATGCCTGGACGGCGACTTCGGTAAGTTTTGCAAGTACTATTGCCAAGCGATTTATCGGCATAATAATTAATTTTTTAAAATAACCGCTTTGGATATCTTGAACAAGCTCGATCCCCGCATTACCGGCCGAGAAGAAGATAGCCGTAAACATTGCTACCGGAGCAATGAAATCTTTATAAGAGACATCAGGGAAGCCGGGTACCTTGGCCAATGCTGAAAGAGACAGCGAGTTAACTGCAAAAAAGAAAATTGGCATAAAAAACGGAGGCAATAAAGCCATAAGTGGTCGCCAGATCAGCTTTATATTGCGAATGGATAGGTAGTACCAGTCGGAAAAGAATGTATCCATTTTTATCCTCTTTGCCTCGATCGTGTGAAAGGATCAGGGGCATTAGCGTTAACTTCTTCGTTGCCTAAATTACTTCCGGTAGTTTTAAGGAAAACTTCTTCCATATTCTTGGCATTATGTTTCTTCATAAGTTCTTCAGGCGAACCTTCTGTAACAATTTTACCTTTATCCATTATCTCAATCCGATCACATAACTCTTGAGCCTCATCCATAAAGTGAGTAGTAAGAAAAATTGTCATACCTTCTTTGTTCAGTTGTCTCAAGTGAGCCCAGATAAGTTGGCGCGCATGTGGATCTAATCCTTGAGTTGGTTCATCTAAGAAAAGAATTTTTGGTTTGTGAATTAGGGACAGAGCTAGATCAAATCTTCGTCGCATCCCGCCAGAATATGTTGAAGTAAATTTGTCAGCGACTTTTTCAAGTTCAACTAGTTTTAATAATTTAGCAACCTGGGTATCAATATCTGTTTTAGACATATGATAGAGTCGGCCGTGTAACTGCATCATCTCACGGGCCGTGGCAACCTCATCTAAGCCGACCTCCTGCATTGCAAACCCAACTCGCTTATATATCTCGTCAAGATTATCTTCGAGTTTAAGGCCGTCAATAATAACAGAGCCAGAAGTTTTCTTAACTAAATTAACCAACATATTAATTGTCGTTGTCTTGCCTGCACCATTTGGTCCTAGGAATCCGTAAAACTCACCATCTTTAACACTAAAGGTAATACCCCTTACGGCCTCCGTGCCTCCGGGATAAGTCTTGGTTAAGTTTTTTACTTGGATAATGCTAGTATTTTTTGAGCCCATGTTTTCCTAGTCTAGCGATCTTGACCCGCATTGTAAAGGCAGCTTAGCACCTGTTATTTGCCACATTTGTCTAAATTTTTTACTAAACACACCATTTGGTCGTAAGTTCTGCCAATGACCGCTTATAAGAGGGGGTGTAGGTTGTGGTCATGATGATGTTTTGGGTAATCGGCATAGGGTCGGTTGGGTACCAGAGACACGTCGGTGCGCATCCTACTTGAGAACGCACCGGGTAAATTTAGTTCCACCTCAACTCTAGCAAAGCGCCCCGGATAGGTCCGGGGCCTTTGCTTTCGTTGAACGATTACTAATGGTCTCCTCTGGTAATGAAGTTCCATCCAATGCTGTTATTTCGTTGATGAATACTTAAAATTGGTATTACGCTGTTCCGCCGGAAGTTGATAGCCGTCTGTTTCAAAGGGGTAGACAAGCACCCCACTGGGGATATTTACATCGGGGCTATAACTTTTCCAATAGAAAAACGAGGCTGGCTGAACCCAATGCAAGTTGCGATTCCCCTGTTTGACAGTTGGATTTATCGATCTGTCTGGCACCTTAAAACAAAATGAGGCGAAAGAATGCTCGCCCACGTTGCCGGCATAGCCAATCAGCTCTCCTCGCTTAACTGTCCGACCAATGAGCGCTTTGCAAGCTTTCGCGTTACCTTTCGATGGAACTATATAATCGTCAAATGGAAAGAAAAGCTGCCCTTCGGCCTGGATATTTTTTGTACCCCATTCAACATCACTACACTCTAAATTTTGATAGTGCCCTAGTATTAGAGGTGAAGTATATAAATGATAAAGAAGGATAATCATCCCTGGCCAATCGGGGCTGGCGGATTCAAAAGTTAACACAAGATCGTTCATTGGGGTGTACTTTTGTCCATCTGCTCCGATTCCAGATGCGGTACTATTGTTGTAGAAGCCTACTAGTGTCATATCTATCGGCGCAAGTAACGGCGCCTTACTATTAAGTTCAAATTCAAATCCGCGTTTGCCAGAATAGGGTGTCGATCTTGAATAGGGGTCAATTTTGGGACCAAGTGTAATTAGGTTTTGATCAGCACCAGTGCTACCGTACCGTTCTGTATGAGTATTGATACCTTCTGTGCTTGACGGTGGCGAAGTAATAGCGGATGCGCTAGTACTGGGTATTGTTGGAACGGACGCTGGTAAGTATGTAGTGTTAGGAGTTGGTTTCTTCCCGGTATTCCTTATTATTCCAATCCCAGTTAGAGCAATTACAAAAACAACAATCAAAACAAGCCACATCCACCAATGTTTTTTTAGGAAAGTTTTTTTACTCAAAGGATTATTAGTTTCCTGTTGATTGTTGGCCGGTTCCATTTTGTTACGTAACAGTTTGAATAGATAGCTTTATCATAACATTGCTTTCTTTTTTTGAGCGGGTGAAGGGAATCGAACCCTCGTCTCAAGCTTGGGAAGCTCACATTCTACCATTGAACCACACCCGCAGTTGCAACACGGGGGCGACCATAGCGCAGGGAAGTTGTGAAGATCAATAGGAAAACAAAAGAAAAACATCACTCCTTTTTCAACTCTGCCAGCATATTGCAGAATAATGCCCCCTGTTCGATGGCATCATCCAAGGCTTGGTGCGAATGGGGGAGCGGGTCAAACCACTTCTTCGGCATATTCTTTTTGGTTGCCTTTCGATAGTCGGTTTTCAATAGCGCCATTGCCAATGTTTTGATGTCGAGTGCCGAATGAGAAAACGGACTCTCACCAGTAAACCGGATCAGATACCAATAGACGAACATGAAATCATACGCCGCAGGGTAACCGACAAAGACCGGAATGCCTGGCAAGCTCTTCAACCAAACAAGATAATTCTTCAACGCCTTTTCTGGAGGTTGCAAATTTTCACGACAGGCCTTCCACGCCTCCGGCTGACCCTTCCACCATTCCATCGTTTTGGGATTGGCACTTGCGTTGGGCAAAGTTTCCAGATTGGCAGTGAAGGTGCTGATTAGCTTTTTGTCTGCGAGGTAAGCCGCCGATCCAAAACTCAGCATGGAGTTCATCCCCGGAATCGGCCCATCGGCTTCAACATCGGTGCTGATGTAGATTTCTGGTTTGTTCATACCCATTGAAATTTTTGAGGGTCCCATACTTTTGTGAATGGTTCTCCATTTACAATCATTTTAATGACTGGATGCAAAAATTGTCTGATTTGCAAGGTGACAGTCACAAAATTATCCTCAGCAATCAACCCTGTCTTTTTTAGGAAGGCCTTCCATTGAACCTGCTTCGTTTCATCATTCATGAATTTCTCGGTGAACACGACGGGTGTCTCATCGAGTGACAAATTGCGCTTCTTGAAAGTTCCCGCAATTGCCCCTTGAATACGCTTCCCTTCAAATGGTTGCTTTCTCGCCAAATAAAGGATGTCGTAAAAATCCTTGAGGCGGCTGTTGAGAAAATGCAGTTTGGTCATCGCCTCGAACTTTTCGGCGATCACGGTTTCCCAACAATACGCTTTGAGTTGCGGTGCAGGAAAGTCAAGCAAGGTTGGATACTGGAACAGAATTGGATCAGGGATCACGGAATCTTTGTAACCAATATCAATCTGCATCTTTTCCCTGGCTGATCCCAAGGTGGCATTGAAACGTAGTCGGAGAGCATTGATCGTTCCATCCTCACGAATGTTGGAACACTTTACGGAAGCAGGATCGAACATGACACCGTCATCCACGGGCATCGCGACGATTTCACCGATGATCTTTTCTGCGGTAGCATGATCGAGGTTTTCATATTGGGCGAGGAAGTCGATATCTTTCGTGGGTCGCCCCTTGTTGATATCCAAAGTGAGAAGGAGCGCACCC
>JAUSEP010000070.1 GCA_030650195.1 Candidatus Berkelbacteria bacterium
GCTTCAAGCAGAGTGGGTACACCTCTTCCCATTCCGAACAGAGAAGTTAAGCACTCTAGCATCGATGATACTTGCGGCTAACAGCCGTCGGGAAAGTAGACCGGCGCCAACATCCAGTACACAAAACAAGACTTCCGCTAACAAGCGGATTTTTTGTTACAATCCAGGCATGGAGCAGTCTATTCAGACCTTTAAGGGAGCTCAAAAACTAGTGAAAGACTTCGCTCTTCGAAACGGTTGGAAGGATACTCCCAACATAGACAAGTTCGACCATCTTCATGAAGAGCTAATTGAAATGTCACAACACCTTCGCTACAAATCAGAGGATGAGCGGATACAGATAATTACAGAAAAAGCAGGCGAGTTCAAAGACGGAATTGGAGATTTGATGTTTGCTTTATGTAGGCTAGCTAACCAACTAAATGTAGATATCGAAGATGCGTTCAATATGGTTCAGAAAGAAATTCTAGGTAAGTATAATCACCAAAATGCCGAGAATAATTTAGTTAAAAAGGATATGCTTTAAATATGACTAAACGTTCGCAAGTAGTTATGGCTAGTGCCCTATTAGTAGTTGGGATTAGTTTTTTTGTAATCAACATCGCTGGTGGGGCATCTTTAAGTGCGGCATCCGTAGGCCAAGCCGGAATTGATCTAACCAAATACTTTCTCTGGGGTGGAGTCGGGCTTCTGGTAATCAGCGCTCTCCTATATCTCCGCGCTAGCGCAGAGTAACTACTGACCTTTGTTGTCAACTAGGTAGTTAGCCGTAACGAAGTTTGGGCTAACATAGTTATTTTTACTAGAATACCAATTGCCAAAGACAGGTCCGTTATAGGTTAAGTCGAGTGGATTCAATTTAGGGTCTGAAATGCGATCAGACTGGCTCTGCTCAAGTGTCGCCATCAGACCAAAACTAGTTGGATTGGTAATTGGACCATTGGCGTCTGTCGGAGTGATATACAGGTAACGATCACCTTGGTCTTTAGCGAGATTACTGCAAGTAGCTGATGAGTAGCTGAAACTATCCTTCGGATCGGTTGGGATTTGGCCGATATATTTCGACGATAGCTTAGCACTAGCATCAGTTCGATCACAACCTTCACCGCCATTTTTTGTTAGCTGCCAAGTTGCTGAATAAATTACTCCAGCGCTGTTTATTTCGAATACTGGGTATGTTCGGGTATCAGAGTACTGCTGTTGTAATACTTGCTTAATCCGTGCTAGATCACTTTTACGCGTGGAGTCTCGACCGCGTTGGGAGACGGAAACCCAGCCAACCACGCTGATCGATACTAGAATACCAATAATAGATATCACCACGAGTAACTCAATAAGCGTAAACGCCTTCCTTTGCATAGATATATCTTAAGAGAACTGGAGGATTGTTCAAGTTCGTGGTTAACTAGACTAGATGCTGAAAACCCCCGCCTTGGTGCTCAAAAAACAAAATCTCGGTGAAACCGACAGAATATTAACGATTTTTAGCCCCATTCTAGGGAAGAAGCGGGTGGTTGTTCGTGGAGTTCGACGTCCACTGTCAAAACTAGCTGGTCACTTAGACACAATGATGCTCTCGCAACTGATGTTAACTGAGGAAGAGGAGCTACCAAAAGTAGCAGGAGCAGTACTAGCCGAGCCATTTGAAAATATCCGTAATTCTTTACCGCTTCTTAACCAGGCATATGCAATCACTAAGATTATCGAGAGAGTTACTGTTGAAGACGTGAGCGAACGACCAATTTTTCAGTTGACGATAGATACATTAACAAGGTTAAATCTTGGAGAGAGGTGGAATACTAATTGGCTC
>JAUSEP010000084.1 GCA_030650195.1 Candidatus Berkelbacteria bacterium
TATTGCCAACGATGAATCCGACGCCAACTTCAGTTTGAAGGTTACCGGCACCTCCGGCTCCGTGGCTCGTTTCAGTATTCTTGGTTCCGGTTCCACTGAATTCCTCACGGTTGCCAGTTCAGGCAATGTGGGGATAGGGACGACCAATCCGATCAGCCTCTTAGATGTAAATACCAAGCTATATGTCTTTTCTAATGGAAATGTTGGTATCGGAACAGCCGTACCTGGCGGAAGACTTGATTTGGGGGCTGGTTCCACCTCTGATTTACTTCATGCTTCTGCGAACACACTAAGCTCTGGAACAATGATTAATTTTGATGGAACTGGTATCAACAATGTGACATTCAGCGGCGACGTGATTAAGATTAATCCTAACAATACTTGGAGTATATCAAGTACAATTTCCGGCAATATACTTGATATTTCACCAAGTTTTACGACAGATGCCGGTACCTTGACCCACTCGGGCGATATTGCCGTCTTTTCTTCTAACTGCATCCTAAACGGTGGTAGTTGTATTGATACCGCTAATATTCTGGAGCTAAATCAGCAGTATGCCAGTGCTTCCGGCGAAGTTCTGAATATCATCAATAGCGGGCAAGGTTTTTCACTGCGCGTGAATGATGACGGCACGGACACTGATTCCACCTCTTTCGTTATTGATGCAGTCGGCCGTGCTAGTATTGGCACAACATCCCCCGACTCCATTCTTGAAGTTGCCTCTCCCTCGGCTAAACTTATTATCCGTTCCACTACTTCAACCGCCTCGGCTTCACTGGTTTTCCAGCCGGCCGGCGGCGCATCTTCCAGCAATCAAGGTCTATTTACCATCCGCGCCGGCGGTTCACCCTCTACAGGAGGGGAGAGATTGGAGATATTGAACGGAGCAGTCACTCCCTTATCATTAGTTACCATTGCTTCCTCCGGTAACGTGGGTATCGGCACCACTAATCCTTTAACTAAGTTAGATATCAGAGGCACAGCCTCAGCTTCAATCTTCCAAGGACCCCTAAGCACCGCCACCGCTCCCACCTTTACCTTCAGCAATGACCCCAATACCGGCATCTTCTCTCCCACTGCCGATCAATTAGCCATTGCCACCGGCGGCACCCAACGTTTCCTGATTACCTCCACCGGTGTTTCTTCAAGTGTTAATTTTGAGGTAACCGGCGGTTTTGCTTCAATCAGCGGAGAGCTAAACGTTAAAGGCGGTTTGGAAGTAGCCAAAGGCGCGGCTGCC
>JAUSEP010000087.1 GCA_030650195.1 Candidatus Berkelbacteria bacterium
GGTGAGCTTCTTTTTTAAAGTAGCTCCGGTGTCTTTTTTACCAGTTGCGTCAACGATTTTAATTCGAGCCGCCTCTTTAATAAGGTATGGTTCTGGTAGGGCGGTCATTGCGAATTCCTGAACTTCCGACCAATCGGTTTGGCCAAGCTTTGGAATCAAGATATATTGGCCAATACTGTTGGTACTGGAAACTAAGGGACCTGTTGGGCCGTTATCCAAGATGGCGGATGTTGTGTCAGCGTTATCAATATCTGCAATGAGCTTAGCCAGGCTTACTATCTCGTTACTTTGTAGATCAGTTTTGAAGTTACGACCGACGGTACTTAGGAGATCGGTTACTTTCTTCGGATTGGCTAGGAAATTGAGCTGAAAAGCTTTGTTACGCACAGAGCTTATTACCTGCTGCTGTCGGCGAGCTCGATCAAAGTCACTAGTAGTCTGGCGGCTTCGGGCATACTTTAGAGCGGTTTCACCGTTTAAGTTTTGAAGCCCCACCTTGATACTGAAAGGATCAAAGCCAGTATTGGTTGAGTTCGGGTACTTTGGGTCGTAGATTGCCTTGTCAACGTAAACTTGGATTCCACCGAGTAGATCTACAATTTTTTTAACACCGCCGAAGTCCACTTTAGCAAAGTAGCTAATCTGGATACCGAGGGTATCCGAGATAGTTTTTTTCATTAGCGCACCACCGGCATCAACCTTTGGATCGCAAGTTTTTTTAGCTGCTTGGCAAGCCGCGATACCGGAGTTGTAAACTTCATTTATTTTCGTCTGGCGTTTCTCGGCTGAGTTATATACATAGAGATCTCGTGGTACAGAAAGCAGGGCCATTTTTTTATTAATCGGGTCGATAGAAACAACCTCAATGGAATCTGCTAGACCAGCTGCCTGATCAACTCCCAGCGACAGGATGTTAATTCGACTATCTCCTTCTCCCAGCAACTCATCTGGCGAGATCTCTCCGTTATGTCGAAAGAAAGAAGACTGATCGTCAGCATTTTTAGCAGAAATATTTTTAAAGGCTATTATTCCAGAAACGGTAATCCAACCAAGAGACCCAACGATTAAAACAACTAGTCCTAACAAAAAAAACTTCAAGCTTTTTCGTTGTTTGTTGCCACTTGGGTCGAGATTCCGACTGGGTGGATTGGCCTGAAACTGAACATTTCGTCTAAGAAGCATTGCTTTTCTCACTCTAACACAAGGATTTAACGGAACCTAGTAGCGAGCCGTAGCTTTTGTGACGGGTTTTAGGGGCGACTCCTTAAGAAATTCCAGGGCATTATCGAGTGAATCTCCTTCAAGCTCGATTATTGGCTTGTCTAGTAACCACCCTAAAGTATTTGCGGCTGCTACACCCATACGAGTGCCTGTATACGAGCCCGGCCCAGTCAGTACGGCAACAGCGTCAATTTGTTCAATCTTAGTTTTAGCTGACTTTAAGAGCTCATCTGTTAGTTTCTGTAGATCTTGAGCCCGTACGGGCTCAACTAATTTTTTAGATTTACCGTTCACAACAAGTGCGACACTTGTTAGATCGCGACTCGTGGTATTAAAAACCAAAATTTTTTGAAAAGAGGAAGTTTCTTGTTTGCTCATCGATAATCTCTAGTCTGATAGTCTTAATATTTTTTGGCAAATGCTCTAATCCAATCTCTGGCCATTCTATAATTGTTAGAGCTGTGTCGTCTCCTAGATAGTCTTTCCAGCCAAAGGTTGTGAGCTCTTCTGGCTTAAGTCGGTAAAAATCTAGATGAACAACTTCCTTAAGGCCTTTGTAATCTACTGGATAGTGTTTTTCTAAAACAAATGTGGGGCTGGTAACACGGCCCTCATAACCCATCTCTTTGAGTATCGCCTGAGTAAGCGTGGTTTTGCCGCTAGCCAAGGGTCCTGATAGGGCTAAGACATCACCCGCAGACAACCCATTAAGTAACTGTTTTGCTACGCTTGGTAATTCGTCTAGCGTGATTGTCACTGGGTCTCCTCGCGTTTGAGCTCGTCTCGCAATTTCATCCAAATTTTACCTAATTCGTTGCGACCGTCGCGATTTGGTCCCCAACCCCAACAGGCATCCATCGGGGAGTCTTCAACCAAAGGTAGGTCTAACGTCTGAAGCAATTTCTTTTTAACATAGGGGTTTTGTTGAAGTTTGCATCTGCAGATATCCTCCATTGTCCCAACTTTGATTTCTTCCCAATTCTTTGGTGCTCGGTGGCCGTTTGCTTTGGCGATAACGTAGGCCTCGTGAGCCGAGTTAGATTGAAAGATTTGCTCGACTAATTCCGGTGCAGTTTCGAAGAAATGTGATGCTTGGTATGCGTGTTCAGAAGTTGGCCAGTGTCGACTATGCCAATCAACTTGAAAACTTGAAAAGTTTGAGAGTACGTAGAATTCCCGTTCATAGAAGCCGATCGGATTACCGCTAAGTGCAAAATCTGGATCTCGAAACTGCTCTAGTTTATCTTTAGACATTGTTCCCGGGCAGGGATTCGAACCCCGATTAACTGGACCAAAACCAGCCGTCCTACCATTAGACGACCCGGGAATATACATATTCTACTAAAAACAGGTTAGAATGTCAGCAGTTGTTGTCCACGCATTCGGTAAAATCTCCAGGCTATTTACTTAGAAGGTGTGTAAAAAATTCAAATTTCGCCTTTTGGTAGCTATGATACGGCTGACCATCCATAGAGATCTTAAGACGTTGATAATCTTCAAGTAACGAGGGGTTATTAAGTAATAAGTGATGAATCCGATCCTGTCTCAACAATTGGTCAGATTGGGCAGAGTCTACTATGTAAAAGCTGACTTCGTACCCACTCCTTCTAAAATGCCAAACTACAGAGCTACTGTTGATCTTCTCTGGTTTACCCAAAACACTTTTTAGTCTCGAGATATGAATTTGAAACTTGGTGGCAGAATCAACACTCGTGAGATCTATATCTTTCTGCCCCGCTATCTTAAGCGGAACGGAACCTCTTAAATAAACATTTAGTTGGCGATCTGCTGCCTTTATGCTCTCGATAACCAACCGTGCAACTTCCAAGCTATGCTCGTTCCATTCAAAAATCTTTACGGAAGCTCGCGCCACGTTACGAGGGAGACTCTTCAAGTACTCTTCTTGTCTAGGAGTTAACGCCATCTAGATAATTTAGAACGGCCTTTCTAATTAGATCTTGGTTGGGTTTGGGCTTCGGCAAGAGATTGCCCGTGATAATCTCATAGGTCCGTTCGAATACCTCGGCTGTTTTTCTGATTATTGTTTCGTCGATCACCGGAACTACACCTTTCCCGTCGAACCCTTTTTCTTTCAACCACCTAGCCAGGATTTCTTTATCTAGACCTAGGTCACCACCCGTTTTCAAATTATTTTCGTACCCTTCCTTTGTCCAGAACCGAGATCCGTCAGGAGTAAGGAGCTCGTCAATCAGCATAATGTTTCCGCCCTCATCGATACCAAACTCGAACTTAGTATCAGCGAGAATTAGCCCTCTGTCTGAAGAATACTGGCGAGCCCTCTCGAAGACTGATAGGGCGGCGACACTAATTCTTTTCCAGGTTCCCCTACCAAACTCTGAATCGACAGTTGTCCTAGCCTGATCATCGGTTAGCTCCTCGTCGTGGCCATCTGTTGCCTTTGTAGTCGGTGTTATTATGGTGCCCATCGGAAGTTCTTGGTTGGGTAGCAATCCATTAGGAAACTTTATTCCATAAATCTCTCTCCTACCACGCTCAAAATAGTTCAAACTAATTGAAGTGGGGGACAGCCCCCTCGCAATATATCTTCTCAAGACCAATTCTATCGGTACTACTCTTACTGCTTGTTTTGCTATCAATACATTGGGGTGAACAATAGAAATAACGTGGTTTGGAATAATATCTTTTGTGAGGTCGAACCAAAACGCAGAGATAAGATTTGAAACCCTACCTTTGCCAGGAACGGTACATACACTCCTCACGAATATTGACTGACGATCAGTGGTTACAATGATCCGAAATGTTTTACCAGATCTTTCTATAACCCAGTTGTCACGTACCTTTCCTCTCGTTGGTTTGCCTAGCTCGGGTATGTCTACCTCATAGATTCCCCGAGAGAAGTTCCCGATATTATCGTGAGTTGGTAGTGTTTTCATATTCATAGCAATACTTTAGAGACTTAAGAATTCGGTCATCTTTGATCTCGGAAGTCAATTTTGCATATAACTTAGGGGTAATTCTTCTTTGATAAATGCTTTTACAGTCGACAATTGTTAAATTGTTTTTCTTGCCATAGCTTTCGAAGATTACGCTGCTTACTTCTTTTACACACTTTTTTCTGTCCGTCGTAATCCCGCCATCCAAGGAATATATAAATATTTCCGGGAAATAGTAACCTTTCGTTCCAGCCAAAAGCATTTTTAACATAAACTTATAATCCGAAGCTATCTCATACTTCTCATCAAAAGGGCCAAATTTGTCGTAGACTTTTCGCCTTATAAGCATTGTCTGCCATCTAAAGGGCATTCTGAAGTAAGCGACCCTTTCATCCCCCTTCTTAACGTAAGGAGCTTCACCGTCTCGCCTAATAATAATTCTGTCGCCGTGGGTGTAATCTACGTGGTGTTTCTCAAGCGCCTCTAAAGACCTCTCAAAGAATTTACTTGTGGAAAAGTAATTATCAGTGTTCATCACGTAGATATACTCTCCCTTAGCGATCTTTAGCCCCTTGTTGATAGCCTCATGTAGATTGTTATCGTGCTCGGATACTAAGGTATCGATCAATCCTACTTCGAGGTACTTCTGTAGTAGCTCGACTGTCCCATCTTTAGAGCCGCCATCAATCAGAATGTGCTCAAAGTCCTTATACGTTTGAGCTTGGAGTGTTTGCATCATTTTTTTGAAAAATGCCTCACGTCCTTGTAGTACAATGTCCTTGCACGGGGTAATGATACTGATCATGATATTTGCTCGATAATAACACTTCCCTGGTCTCTAGGAACAGAGTCGGTTACCTGCATTTTTGTGAGGTACGCAAAAGCGCCTCCTTGCGGAAGCGCCTTGCGGAAGCCAATAAGCCGGGTTCTGTTTTAAACGATCATCTATCTAATGCGTTGAGACCAATATCTATACTTCGAGACCGAAGTGGAGCTCTATATTCCTTTTGGGAACTTTGAACTTAAGACTTAAATATTGGCCCACTCAACTTGCACC
>JAUSEP010000002.1 GCA_030650195.1 Candidatus Berkelbacteria bacterium
CTTTCGATCAAGATCCAAGACAAGAACATCATTGACGTCACTAGCCTAAATATCGAGCAAGCTGCTAAGTACTTCGAAGAGCTTAAAACAACTTTTGCAGATAATGGCCATAAAAAGATTGCCGCTCCGATTATCAAAGAAGTTGCAGAACGATTGGGTTATCTCTTAGAGGTAGGTCTTGGTTACGTTACTCTAAACCGCACGACTTCAACCCTAGCAGGTGGTGAAGCCCAGCGAGTTCGTTTAGCTACCCAGCTTGGCTCGGGTTTGACTGGTGTTATTTATATTCTTGACGAACCTTCAATCGGATTGCACCCTCGGGATCACCAAAAGCTACTCCAAACAATTAGAGAGCTTAAGGAACGAGGCAATACCGTAATTGTTGTCGAGCACGACAAAGACACCATGCTTATTGCCGACCACATTATTGATATGGGTCCTGGTGCAGGCGAACTGGGTGGTGAAATCATTGCCGAAGGTACTCCAGAACAAATTAAAAGTAATCCAAAATCTATTACTGGTGCCTATTTATCTGGTAAAAAGCGCGTTGAACTCCCAGGTCACAGACACGATCATGACGCCAAAGCCTTAGAGATAATTGAAGCCACCGGCAACAATTTAAAAAACGTTTCAGTTAAGATTCCGTTGAACCGCCTTATTTGTATTACTGGTGTTTCCGGTTCTGGTAAATCTACCCTAATCGAAGACACCTTAGCCGTAGCATTGGAAGGCCATTTCCACTCTTCGACTGCTGTTGCCGCTCCACATAAAGAGATTAAGGGCGTAGAAAACATAGATAACATTATTAATGTTGACCAGTCGGCTATTGGTCGCACTCCTCGTTCAAACCCTGCTACATACACTGGCACCCTTGGTCCAATTCGCGAACTTTTTGCCGCTACGAGTGAAGCCGCAGAGCGTGGTTACGAAGCCTCAAGATTTAGTTTCAATCTTCGTGGTGGTCGTTGTGAGAACTGCAGAGGTGATGGCCAGATGAAAATTGAGATGAACTTCTTGCCAGATGTCTATGTTCCTTGTACTGAGTGCCGCGGTAAACGCTACAACTCAGAAACTCTTGAGATTAAGTACAAAGACAAAGACATAAGTGATGTTCTAACGATGACTGTTGATGAAGCATTAGAATTCTTCAACGGAAGTATTGAAGTAACAGATAAGCTAGAGGTTCTTCAGGCAGTTGGTTTGGGATATATGAGACTTGGTCAACCAGCAACAACGCTCTCTGGTGGTGAGGCTCAAAGAATTAAATTAGCAACAGAATTAGCTAAACGCGAAACTGGTAAAACTTTATATATTTTAGACGAGCCGACTACCGGTCTGCACTTTGAAGATATCCAAAGATTACTAAAAGTTCTCTACCAGTTGGTAGATAAGGGTAACACGGTTGTTATTATTGAACACAACCTTGAAGTAATCCGTTGTGCCGACTGGATAATTGACCTTGGCCCGGATGGTGGTACTCGCGGCGGTGAGCTTGTAGCCGAAGGAACTCCGGAGGATATTATGAGCAATGCCAAATCTATTACCGGAAAATTCCTCAAAGAAAACGAAGGGGTCAAGAAACCCGCTACCAAAACCAAGACACCAGTTCATTAAGTCCGTTCAATCTCTTGGCTATAAAAAAATTATTGGAATTGACGAAGTAGGTTGCGGAGCGTTGGCTGGACCTGTTGTTGTTGCAGCCGTAGAGATATATCTGCCAATTATTGGAATTAATGACTCAAAACTACTTTCTGCAAAACAACGATTTTTACTAAACAATCTAATAACACATAATTCCCAACAGCTTTCGATTGGACAGGCTAGTAATGCAGAGATTGACCACCTTGGGCTAAGCGTCGCCCTGGAACTTGCATACCAACGATGTTTAGAAAAGATTACTTTCGACTTAGTCTTAACAGACAACTTCCGTTTACCCAATCTCCCTTACATCAAGATCGTTAAAGGTGATCAGCTGTTTTATCCCGTTTCAGCAGCCTCTATTGTAGCTAAAGTTTTTCGCGACCAACTAATGTGTGTTTACGATAGTTTCCACCCCCACTACTGCTGGCATCAGAATGCTGGCTACGGAACGCCGGCACACAAAAAAGCTCTAGACACTATTGGTCCGAGCTTATTGCATCGTCAAAGTTTTCTTTAAAAAAGACCGTGGAGGGGGGCAGTGAAATGAAACCACTACACCTCCACGGCCAAGGCTCGGCTCCGTGCGCATTTCTGCATGGTGTTTCACCTGCTCGTGCACATCAGACAAGCAATATAACTATTTGTCTTGACTTAGTCAATGTAATCTGGTAAAGTTTTCTCGAAGTCGAAACGATCGCGCATTAACATGCGAGGAAAGTCCGGGCACCATAGAGACGCGCTCCTGCTAACGGCAGGCTAGAGCAATCTAAGGGAAAGTGGCACAGAAACAAAACTGCCAATGTCCGGTTCAGTTAGGGAGGAAAAGAGTGAACCCAAGATACGCACTAATTTGTTATCTCACATCCAAGGGTAGGCAATCTGTCCTCTTGGAATCCACCCAGTCTCATCTCGCAAGGGAAGAAGCTGTGGAGTGGCTGACGTCCAACTTGGGACTTTGTCCGCCAGATCTTGAAGACTGGTGGATAGAGTCAGTATCCTGACCGTGTCGGGGACTTCGGTCCCCACCCCCTAACTGAATCGGAACAGGCAAAGGTGAAAAGAGTGAGGTAAGAGCTCACAATCGCCTCTAGTAATAGAGCGAGTAGCTAAACCCAGCGTGGTGCAAGTTGAGTGGGCCAATATTTAAGTCTTAAGTTCAAAGTTCCCAAAAGGAATATAGAGCTCCACTTCGGTCTCGAAGTATAGATATTGGTCTCAACGCATTAGATAGATGATCGT
>JAUSEP010000008.1 GCA_030650195.1 Candidatus Berkelbacteria bacterium
TATTGATCTAGCTAGACAGAGCTAAATCTGGTCAGACGCCTCCAAATTTGAGAAAATACTCCTGTTAGCGGGAGTAGCTCAATGGTAGAGCGCTAGTTTTCCAAACTAGATACGCGAGTCCGATTCTCGTCTCCCGCTCAAGATGAAGCTGTCAGCACATACGAAGGCCCTGGTAGATTTCCTAAAGGAAATTGAGCAGCTTCAACGAGTCAAGCGTATTATTGATCGCGAAGACGGCTCCCAGGAGAACACCGCCGAACACAGCTGGCACGTTGCGATGTTTGTCTTAATGCTCGGAAACGAAGTCGATCCGAAGGCAGATATGGCTCGTATGCTTAAGTTGGCGCTAATACACGATTTGGTCGAAATTTACGCCGGCGATACCTATATGTTTGACGAAAAGGCGCGAGAAAATAAAGAAGAGCGGGAGCTTGAGGCGGCAAAGAGGTTATTCAGCCAGCTTCCTAAGGATAAGGCGACTGAGTATTGGCAATTATTTGAAGAGTTTGAGTCACTCAAAACCGTTGAGGCCAAAATTGTTAAGTCGTTCGACTACATTCAGCCATTAATGCAAAATATCATCCACAATGGGGCGACTTGGCAGAAGAGACGACTAACGGCCAAGATGAACGATGATAAAAAGCGCCCAACGATGATTCATAACCGTAAAGTTTTAGAGATTTACGAAGCGCTCCACCAAGAAGCACTAGGACGGAAACTATTTATTGATGAGGATTAAGCAAACTATTGGTTGGTACGGAGTCGCAGCAATACTATTGGCGTTTGTTCTTTTAAACCTTGGGTCTATAGGAACGAATAGTTTGATATACCAGTTACTAAATATTACTGGTGCAATTAGTATTATTATTGAGGCAAGCTCCAGAAAAGACCTTCAACCAGTTGTGCTTAACATTGTTTGGATGCTTGTTGCGCTGTATGGCTTTCTTAGGATAATACTTTAGTCTCGACAAGCTCGAGAATATCGTTATACTGAAATCCATGTCTAAAACAGTGAGATTTACTTTAATTATTGCCTTTATTATTTTTGTTGCCGGGATCACCTGGGCAATTTTAGCTACTCGTAAAAACAAAAAAGACACAACCACGAAAACTGCTAATACACCGACACTGGTTGGTACGCCTAGCTCAACAACCACACCGGCTGTAACAACTCCCGCTACAACGACCCCATCAACACCAACCCCGACAGTAACAAAACCGGCTCCCAAGAAGTCCGCCCCGAAGTATCGAATCGTATTTACTGAGGAAACTACCGAAGAAGTTTCGGCCAGTGCTTGGGCGTCAGCCGGAACAAACACTGACGGTTCTGCTTGGGCTTACGCTTACGCAGAGTAAACTACTTCTTCAGCAATTCCACAAATACTTCACTTGGAACTTCAACCCGACCGAGCTGACGCATTCTCTTTTTACCTTTGCGCTGTTTATCGAGTAGCTTATTCTTGCGAGTAACGTCTCCACCATAGAGTTTAGCGGTGACATCTTTGCGCACAGCCGAGATATCACTTCTGGCAATTATCTTTCCTCCGATAGCCGCCTGAAGAGTAACTTCAAAATTCTGACGAGGAATTAACTCTTTTAATTTTTCAACCAATCGGCGACCGTAGGACTCTGCTTTGCTTCTTACCATATATTGGGTTAGGGCATCAATTTTGTCACCGGCCACTAGTAGATCAACCGCAACTAAATCAGCTGGTCGGTAATCTTTAAGTTGGTAATCCATAGATGCATAGCCAGAAGTTACGGATTTTAGTTTATCGTAAAAATCACTAATTACTTCTGAAAGCGGCGCTTCGTAGTGGCAAACAACTCTATCAGCAACATATTCAACGTTAATAAATTCGGCCCTATTTTGAGCCACTAAATCGCTAACAGCGCCGTAGTGCTCCTGCGGACAAACCACTTCCAACTCCACCCACGGCTCCATCCACTGTTCAGCATCTTGTCTGTAGGCCACCGATGGCGTGGTAACAAGAATATTAATATCAAACTCTCTATTTAGTCTCTCCTTTATGATCTCTAGGTGGAGCAGACCCAAGAACCCGATACTATAACCAGGTCCCAGAGCTTTCGAACTTACTGGCTCATAGGAAAGCGAGGCGTCGGAAAGTTTAAGTTTATCTAACGCTACTGTTAACTCTCGCTCCTTACCCGGTTCAGGAAAGAACGAAGCATAGATCATTGGCTTTGAGGTTTTATAGCCAGGTAGAGCACTTGTCGCACCGGAGGCAACTATTGTGTCGCCAACCCGACAGTCATGAACCGTTTTTAAGCCAGTCGCGACATAACCAATCTCACCGCTTTCTAAGTGTCCATTATCTATTCTTTTTATTTGTAGGTACCCAGTCTGAAGACAGTCAAAGTTAGCACCAGTTGCTTTCATCAGTAGCGGTTGGTTCTTCTTTAAGTGCCCGCTCACAACCTTTACGTAAGCAACGACGCCTAAAAATACATCGAAAAAAGAATCAAAAACCAATGCTTGTAGCGGTTCCTCTGGATGCGGTTTAGGTGGAGGAATCCTTTTAGCAATCGCCTTTAGTAACTCCTCAACCCCCTCGCCAGTTTTACCAGAAACAAAGCAAATATCATCTTCTTCGCATTTCAGAGCTTTTACCAACTGTTGGGCAGTTTCTTCCGCCTGGGCGTGAGGTAAATCTATTTTATTAACTACTGGGATAATCACTAGGTGACTAGCTTTGGCTAAATGAAGATTTGTTAGAGTTTGGGCTTGGATACCCTGGCTGGCGTCAACAAGCAGTAACACACCCTCAACCGCCGCAAGAGAACGAGAAACTTCGTAACCAAAATCTACATGTCCCGGAGTGTCTATTAAGTTTAGTTGGTATTTTTTACCATCGTGCTCGTAAAACATTCGAGCAGGATTAAGTTTTATGGTGATACCTTTTTCCCGCTCTAACTCCATGGTGTCGAGTAATTGATCTCCACTTCCGACCTTAACTGTGCCTGTTTTTTCAAGCAAACGATCGGCAAGCGTTGACTTACCGTGATCTACGTGGGCAATAACAGCAAAATTCCGAATCTCCATACCCGTAATTTTACCTTAAATTAGTTTAGCTGTCGTTACTTAGAGCTTTTTCCAAATCCACCAGGCCACTAGCACTGCCACTGCGATAATAACCAATACCCACCCTAAACAACCCCAGTTAGTCCGGTACCGGAACTTATCTACTTCTCCGTAGAATGACGGGTTGTTCTGATTAGTTGCCATTGCTCCAAGTTAAACAGTTTTGCCCAGATTCCGTAAGTAGCTAGTCCACAGAAAAGGCTGGCAAAAATAACAAACAGGTTTTGAGACGATGGCCCCTCAAGTAACGTTGGCGCAAGAACTGTAAAAACTTTGTAGCAAACAAACATAACCGCTCCGGAAAATACTCCCCCGAAAAAGATGGCTAAAAAGTTCTGACGGGAGTCACTGTCTTTCCAAAGAACCGAGAAGGGTAACCCTAGGCTAAACCAGAGTAGAAGGGCGTTAATAATCGACCCAACGGAAAAAGCTGCAGATAGCGCTGCCGGACCAAGATCGGTTAAACGAACAAGCCAAACAGCAGATAGCCAAGCAACGGCGATGGATATCAAACTGAAAATAGTAGGTCTAACGGTATCAGACCGGGCAAAGTAAGATCGGGCCAGGACCAAGACCGATCCTTGGAACGGTAAGGAGAGAATAAAGTAGCGGAAAGTTCGTACTGCCCACTCAGTTTCAAGCGGGTTGATGCTATGTCCCACACTAATGTAGAGATTAATTATTGGCCGGCTAAATATTAGTAGGAATATGGTTACTGGCACAAAAATAAAGATGATTAGCCGGATTGTTTTACCGACCAATTCCCTGAACTCAGCGTGATCATCTTTAGCGATATGACGAGCAAAATCTGGTAGAACCGCCATAGCCAAGGTGTTGGCCAGTAATAGAACCGGGGCTGTCTGCAGATCATCTGTCAGGCGATAAACCGCAATTGTGCCAGATTCTAGCCTCGAACCAAGATGATAAAATGCTAGAAGTAGCATTTGGTTTCCGGTCAAGGCGATGGCTCTTGGAATCATAACCTTTAAAACATGTCGGACTCTGTCGTGTTTGAAACCGAGTGAGAAGTTAAATTTCCAGCCTAAACGAAAGAGCATCGGTAGCTGGACGAGAAAGTGAGCACTCGCCCCTACTATCACACCGGCCACCAATACTGGTAAGCCATATTTAGGGATTAACAGTGCTCCACAGATAATGGCGATATTGTAAATTATCGGGGCGATAGCTGGAGTTGTGAAGTGGCGTTTAGCCTGTAGGGCCGAACTAGATAGCTGCGAGATTGTAAAAAACAGTGGGCTCAATAGTAAGACTCTTGCTAATTCTACTGTGGTTTTCATTGTTGGGGCGTCAAAACCAGTTACGATTAGTGGCAATAGATAAGGCATGGCAACGTAAAGAATGATCATTGCTCCAACAATTACCGTAAATCCTGTGGAGATCAGAATATTAAAGGTTCGCCAAAACTCTTTATCGTCCCCTTCGGTGTCGATCTTTACTAGTAACGGCAGAACAGCCGTCGCCAATGCCCCAACAATCAGAAAGTTGTAAAACAGATCCGGTAAAACAAAGGCGGCGTAATAGCTATCCAGTGGTCCGATACTTGCATAAGTTAAACCAACCCGGTTGGCAATAATAACGTTACGGGCTAACCCCAAAATATTGCTAATCAGTACCGTTACGAAAAGGATCCCGACGGCCTGTTTCAAGTTATGACTACCCCAAAACAGATTACCCAATCGACGGATCGGCGACATCTATCTGGCCCGAGCTAATTTATAGAAGCCTAGCCCCAATAGAAATAGTCCAGCAATGAGAGCTAGGATGAGATTAATTGTTTTTTGGTCTAAGCTCAGGCCGAGAAGTGGTTGACTTGAGCTGACCTTAGTTGAGGCAAGACTCGGGTCAAATATCGTACTAGTAGTACTAAACTTTTGGTCGTTAAGCATCAGGGAGTAGCGAACGGTCTGCTTTTTGGTATCAAGTGAGGTGAGTGCGGCCTGGTACAAACCAGTAACTTCGCTAAATTTAGTTGTGGTAGACTTTTCGTTATCTGACTGTAGCGATGGCTCCAGACCACCAATGATCTTATCTTCTTTATCGTAGAAAATAGCATAAGCCGTTGCGTTCGTTGCCGCTCGAGCTGGAAAAACTATTAGTTCGGCTCTTTCGACAACATTTAACGAACTCAAAACTGGTAGCTCAAAACTTTTAATCTGTCCTAGTACCCGATTGGTTGCGTTTTCGTCCTCGGCAACAACCTGGTAGTAATACCGCTCACCTGCTTCTAGCCCAGCAATCCTGATGGCGGCTTGATCGGTTCTTGTTGAGTGATCGGCCCGGTTACCAAGTGCTGTTGTGGCACCGAAAGCAATAGAAACTCTAGCTGGTTGTTCGAGGTGAACTAGGATAACCGCTGAATTAGGCGCCAAAACCTGGGAAGTAGAAATAATTCTTTGGCTTGAGAAAGCTAACTCGTCTTGGGTGTCAGCAGAGTCAACTCTTAAGGACTGGCTATCAGGGGTGAGTGGGGCGGAGCTAGAAACACGGACTTGCGTGTCGACAACAGATTCAACAATATTTTCGACTCCTTTAGCCCCTGGGGCATTGGAAGCGGCAAGTATTGTATTAGCAGGCGTGAGGGTAAGGTTGGTTGCTCCCTCAGCAAGAGATGTAAACGTTAGGTGAGCCAAGCCCATTCTCGTTACCGCTTTACTTGTTTGGGTCTGGCTCTCTGAGGGCACCATTACTAATAACCACTTATTGTTATCAACTTTAGAAAGAACCTGTTTCCAAAGGGCTGCTGGCTTAGCATCAGTTGGCTTAAGGATCTTTGGGTCAAAGTTTAGTTCTATTTGAACGCCTGTAAGGTCGGATGGAGCTGATAGATCTGCCAGAATATCTACATTAAAAGTGGTTTCTGGTTTAGCACTAATAGCCGACTGGCTAAAATAGAGTGTTGCCGTAGAGGA
>JAUSEP010000013.1 GCA_030650195.1 Candidatus Berkelbacteria bacterium
GTTTCCTCGACCGCCCAGACGTTACGAGGATCATAGAGAACCTTTTCGCCTTGGCTACCTTGCAATAGATACTTAGCAAGTAAAGCCGTTAGATAACTGCCCTCAATAGGTTCGCCGTCCTCGTCAGAAATGTAGCAGCGATCACCGTCAGCATCCCAAGCTACTCCAAAATCCGCCTTAGTTTCAACGATAAGCTCGCTTGTTTCCTTGCGGTTTGAAGCTTGCAGCGGATCTGGTCGGCCCTTTGGAAAACTTCCATCGGGTTTGAAGTTAAGTTCAATCAGTTGGATATGCTGGTTATGAATCCGGTTTAGAAACTTTTGGGCAACAACTCCTGATAGACCAAAGTTATTATTAGCAACAATCTTTAGTGGCCCGGAGGAGTCGAAATGAACAAACTTGGTTAAATAGTCAAAGTAGTCCTCTTCAACCTCTTTAGTTTCGAGTTTCCCCGGAGTTAGGGCCGATAAATTCTGGCTTGATTCTGCTAGATCTCGAATCTCTTTAAGTCCAGTGTCACTTGAAATTGCTTCGACGCCCTGACGAACCATCTTTAGGCCATTAAATTCGGCTGGGTTGTGAGAGGCCGAAACCTGAATACCACCATCAAAATGATAAAAGCCAACCGCAAAATACATCATATCTGTTGGTACGGGTCCGATGTCCTCAACATTCACACCGGCTTCCAACAAACCATCAATAACAGATTTTTGGAGTTTTGGTCCCGACAAACGAACGTCTCTGCCGACCGCAACAATCTTTGCTCCAGTAAACTTAGCGTAAGCCATAGCAATACGCTTAACTTTCGCCTCATCGATCTCTTCTGGATAAACTCCACGTATATCGTAAGCTTTAAAAATTTTACTTAAATCCATAGCAAGAGAGTACCGGAAAAAGGGGCTATAAAAAAGGCCGCCTCCCGGAATCGGGGAAGCGGCACAAGTGGGAAATCTCCCCCCGGAGGCCGAGGGCACGGCGCGGGGGGTGGGGAGGGTTAGAAGACTTAGAAGAGCGCTGGCTCGGCTGGAAGAGCCGGCCGTTTCGGCTTTCGAACTCGTTTCGGTTTCGGATTGGCTTTCGCCTGCTCCTTCAACGCTCTTCCGCAGAACTTGCGGATGAGTTGGATGCGAGCCGTTCCAATGCCGTCCGTATTGGAAAGCTCCTTGTCGTCGAGCATGTCTAGTGTGGCGACATTATGGATGCCATCACGCCGTAGTGCAACGATCGTGTCCCAAGGAATTGGGCAAGGAGCGAGACTCTCCCAGGATCGCTCGTCAGCCAGCCATAAACTGGATCGCTCATCGAGTCGCCGTCGAGCTTCGTAGAAGGCCTCTTCGGCCATCTGTCGCCGCGTAGCGTACTTGAGACCTCGATGCCAGAATCTTACTCCCGCATCGAAAACTCCCTCGAGACTAGGTCGGTCGATACAACTGTCAAAGTAAACCTTGGCCATTTGAGCGCCATGCTTGGTTAGGACTTCTTTACGAACTCCCAACTTCTTGATGCGCCCCCAAAGACAGCTGCGACATTCGTCAGTGCCGACTATCCGGTCGGACGGAATTGAATCGGATTGGGCGACAGCCGCCATACGGAAACACCTCCATGTAGGGTACGTGGGGAACTAAGATATGGGAAAACTCTACCATAAAATATCTTTAAAGTCAATGAAATTACCTGCAATTTTGTTTTGCTTGACGATTCTAGTAAGTAACCGTAATGTAGCAACGTTATGGCAACGAGGGTGATCGTCGTTACCGGCGGGGTACTATCCGGCCTTGGAAAAGGTATTATCGCCGCCTCCCTGGGAAATCGCCTTCAAGCCCGAGGGTACTCAGTTTTCACCCAGAAATTTGATCCGTATCTAAATGTCGATGCTGGTACGCTAAACCCCGGTGAGCACGGCGAATGTTTTGTTACTGTCGATGGTGCTGAAACAGATTTAGATCTCGGTCATTACGAAAGATTCTTAGATGTTGAGCTATCTCGTGATTCCTCTATCATGAGCGGTCAAATTTATCAGGCAGTAATTGAGAAGGAACGTAGGGGAGAATATCTTGGTAAAACCGTCCAAGTTATTCCCCATATTACAAACGAAATTAAAGCCAGGATTGATCGAACTCGTCGGCACACCAAAGTCGACTTCTTAATTATTGAGATTGGCGGCACGGTCGGGGATATCGAAGGACGGCATTTCTTGGAAGCAGTGCGTCAATACTTTATCGAACATCCGCGCAAAGTCGCTTTTGTTCATTTGGCTTACTTGCCGTACCTCCATACTTCAAAAGAGATTAAGACTAAGCCCGTCCAGAATTCTTTGCGAGATCTTCAGTCTCTCGGTATCCAACCGCAATTAGTTTTTTGTAGGGCAGATTACCCTGTAGCTACGGAACATCTTGAGAAAATTGCGATGTTTGCCGGTCTGCCAAAAAAAGCTGTTATCCCCATTCCAACTGTTGAGACAATTTACGAAGTACCGCTCCTGCTTGAAGAAGCCGGTGCCGACAAGATGCTTCTCAAGTACTTTGGGCTCCGTAGTCCACACGAACCGAAGCTACTTTGGCAAGAGTTAGTTAAACGCATCAAAGGCCCTAAGAAGCGCTCTGTACGCATTGCTATGGTTGGCAAGTATCTAACGATGAACGACACCTATTTTTCTGTTGTAGAAGCCTTAAGGGCAGCTTGCTGGGCCCACAGTTGTGAGCTGACATTAGATTTTGTTGACGCGGAAAATATCGCTGACTCTGGGACACGAGTCCTAGCTAAGTACGACGGAATTTTAGTTCCCGGTGGTTTCGGAAGTCGCGGTGTCGAGGGTATGATAAAAGCTGTCAAGTACGCCAGAACCAAGAATGTTCCGTACCTTGGTCTTTGCTACGGTATGCAACTGGCCGTAATTGAATTTGCTAGAAACAAACTAAAATTAGACGGTGCCCATACTTCGGAAATCAATAAAAAAAGTCCGCACCCAGTTATCAGCACCATGGCCGAGCAAGAAGAAATTCTTAAAGAAAATAACTATGGCGGTAGTATGAGACTGGGTGCATATCCTTGCCAGATTACTAAAAACAGTTTAGCTTACCGTCTCTACAAGCAGCCTAAAATTTACGAACGACATCGCCATCGCTATGAGTTCAATAACAACTATCGAGATAGGTTTGAAAAGACCGGATTGTGGCGTTTTAGTGGAACCTCACCTGACGGCAAATTAATTGAGATGATTGAACTAATAGACCACCCATATTTCGTTGCTTGTCAGTTTCATCCCGAATTTGCAAGCCGACCTCATCGACCTCATCCGCTATTTCTAGGTTTGGTCGAGGCAGCTCTAAAAAGTTAGGGTGCGGGCAGAACTGTTGGCGGGAGTGACTCATTGGTTCCAACCAAGAACCGTGCCGGCCAAACTTTGTAGATAGATTTAAATACCTGTTTGTTTATAACCTCACCGTTTCTAACAACGGTATATGTTACAACTGCCGTTGCTCCGGCGTGCGGTTTCTCAATCTGCTTTTGCTCCCCTTTAGGCAGGGTGTCGGTATCAGCATAGATTGGCTCTCCTGGCTGGATGACGTTTGTGATAACAGGGGTAGTAGTACTAGAGGTACGGTCATCAGAGGTTCCCCAAAGTTCAAAAATTACTTTATTACCAACTACTCTACCTTGTATCAGAATACTGGCTGGGGTGTCGTTAAGAAACTTAAGATCCGGTTTAGGTAGGTAAATTGTCGCGTCTAACCCCACCGGAGGCTCGTAGTAGCTAACCCTATAAGAATGATTCTGGCGTTCGGTTACTTTTAAACCAGCGTTTAGAACGGAGCGAAACAGCGTCGTTGACACCTGACAGAGTCCGCCACCAAACTCTGGAGTAGTACGGTTTTCTTTAATTACAAGTTCCGGTAAGAAGCCCGTGGTATTGTCCACTGCTCCAAGTTTTCCTACCGTTGAGAACACTTCGCCTGGTCTAATAATAGCGCTTTGCAAGATGGAGACGCCGTTAGCAACGTTATGGCGCCTATTGGCCGGAGAACCTGCCATGTTAGTTTCGCCGTAGCCAATCCGCTCTTTGATACCCAAAGTAGCAAGGTTAGATTCGTTAATCACCGGCGTGTCTGTTTTCATGCTCAATACTGCCGTTGGATTTTCCCCCTGGGTCTCTAAAACTTCGAGAATGGTTTGAGATGAAGTTTTCAGGTCTACGACCTTACCCTCCTTAGAGTTTTTAATAATCGAAAGTGCCCCGTCTTTGATAACCAACTGTGGCTCAACAGCAGGAGAGTCAGTAAGATCGGCGATACTGGTGAGGTAATTTTGGACTTTCTCGGAAGTGAACTGTGCAGTCAGAATATCCCCAGCACCACCTTCGGTTGGGCCACCGACAAAGCCAACTAAAGTCCGAATCTCTTTGCGAGAAAGCTTTTTGGTGCCAGTCTCCCACTGGAGTGTCATGCGCCGTTCAGAGAGATTATCAAGTTGTTGCTGAATTTGGCTTACGTCTCCTAAAATTATTGTTGGCTTATCTGGTTGTTTAACAAGTTCGATGGTGCCACCGGTTAGATTCTGGAGAAGTGTCAATGTCTTATCTAGTGCCACTGACTCGTCAATGACCTCACCCGAGCGTTGGGCTGTTGTCACGAGTTTATCACTCACCAATTCGGCGCTAGCATTTACGGCAGGGTTATTAACTTTGTCGGCAATCTGGTTGATCTTAGACTCTAGCAATTCTCTGTCGTAGTTGCTGACTGGAGCAAGGCGGGTTTTGAGAACAGCCGATCGTAGCTGATGAAAAAAACTAGTTAGTCGACTGGATTCTTCACGACCGTAGCCAAAAATCTGGTTTGCAGTTGCTTCAATATCTACTTGCCAATCAATATCCTTGGGAGTTATCTCGAGTACGGTATCTCCTTGTTTAAGAGTTATTTTCTGATCTTTCTGGGCAGTAGCTAATCCGGTTAAACGATCTTTTAGCTCAGTTAAGGTTAGTCCACCTAATTTATCTGACCCAATAACAACGTTTGGATACACCCGATCAAGATACTGTAGGCTGAAAAAAAGATAACTTAGCGCTAAAATAGCTGCAACGGAGAGTATCCACGCGCTATAACGTAGAGGTAGTTTTGACGAAGTGTACAGCCCCAGTACCCGCTCAATAGCGGTCTTTTTCTTTTCTCCACCCATTTGAGTTGAAGGTACCAGGAAAGAGAAAAAAAACAAAGGGGAAGAGAGAATAAAAATGCCCACCTATATTTCAAGGTGGGTACGAGAGGTGACTGTCGAGTCGGAAGACGCTAGGATCGGATTAGCGTTGTCTCTCACCGATCTTTTGTACCATCTGCGAGAACCGATCTCGCCAGCCGGTACTTGATTCAGGGGGCTCCGGCTCTACGGGAAGACCAGCAAGATGCCGCTCGATCCTACCGTCAAAGCGCACCGTATCCAGGTCGCCGTGCCAGCGAGGACCGAGGTCCGCGAAACCACTGATGATGACGTCCTCGAAGGTGCTCATGCCGACATGGGCACGGTTCTCGATATCCGCCAAAGCATCTCCTGCGTCCTTTACGGTACGGACCTCCTCAACGTGACCAGTCGAGAGATTGACCTCTCCTGTCACGATCCTTCCGGGGCCCATCTGACGAACGAACAAGCCAGTGTCTGAACTCATGGTTTCTCCTTGGCGTTGGTCGCCACCCTAGAACTTTTCAGCCCTCTAGCTCAGACCGGATAAATCCGGTCGGATAAGAATGCTGAAACATTACGGGGCGACGCAGGAGGCTAACAATAGGGAACCTCTTTCACACTTTTTCTCTGCGCCTTGTTTCTGCCCGATCTGCCACTCCTTTCTGTGGCGAGCTGACCTGGTTGTAAGCCAGGGTGCTCATCGGTGGGATTCACCACCGGACCGTACTCGGTCAGCGAGTTAGAACCGACGACTTAGCCCTACGCGAAAGCGGGTTTCCCCACTCCCGGAGAGATAAGTCGGCTGGCAGCTAAGCTCCAGGGTTTCATCCCCCTTCGTCAAGCGCAACGACAGTCCCAACCTCGCGGTTGGCTTGTTGTTGTCGACCTGAACAAAGGAGAGAATCGGCCCCACGCTAACCCCCTTGCGGGCCTCCCAGAGGAGGCTGCTCTCGTCAGAGAACAGAATTCGCGGCCCGCCGTTTAAGGGCAGGTAGTAGCCAAGCTTGAGGCGCAGATGGCCCCCGAGCACCTTGTCGTTGAACATGGCGAAGGGAATCCCGAAGGACTTCTTCGCTTCCGGCCAAACAGCAATGTACCCGCCAACTAGCATCTTCTTTCCCCAGGGAAAGAGATGCCCCAGTTCCAGGTCGAGCGTTTTGGGGTTATTAGCCCCGAACGCCCAGACCTCCCAACCGTCCTTCGCGAAGAAGGCAGCCGTTACGGAGGGCGTTCCCCCCTTGGCGCTGTCCACCCAAACCACCGAGGTCTGAGCAGAAACGATCGAGACAGTGACGAAGAAGGCCAAGGCAGTTGTCAGGTTTTTCATAATAATTCCCCTGGCGTCGGTCGCCACCCGAAACGGTGGAGGGATGATTCCCTCAATTTCAGGCTCGAGGATTCTCGAGCCGGATATGAAGAAATGGTGGTCACCGTTTTTGTTTATGAGTCCGAGTTCGGGCGGTTCCTTCAACAAAACCCGTCGGATAAGGTGACGCGAAGACGCCTGTATTTGTTTTCCCTACTTTTCAGCTTGGCCTTTGCGGAAGGAGCTACCCTACCATTCGTTTCCAAGAGACGGTTCTGCGTGAACCGAGCGATTCTTCGCCAACGAGTCGAGGCTTACGCCCGAATACTCAACCGAAGGGTTTCGCTGAGAAACTCAGCGACCTTTTCGGGGGTATTCGGACGCCCAGAGGGATACGGTAGTACGTAGTACAACCCCCCGTCCTGGTACTCGGTACGATGTTTGAGGCCTTGGAGAGCCTGATCGACGCGGTAGATGCGTGATCTGCAAACATCGCAGTGCGAGCAGCCTGCGAGTGCAACTTCAAACGCGACTTCGCTCTCCCGAAGGATTACGTAGCGCGAGTTGAACCACCCGCCGACGCGAACACGAAACCTTTCAGCTTGTGCCGTTGCCATGTTTTACCTCCCTACTCTCACCGTCCATCAAGAGAATTTCCCGGTTACCGCTCATTACGGTTTCCTTGTATATCTCAGGACTTCTGACAGCTCAAGTTGCGTCGTTTAACGGCTCGCCAGCCTATATTTTTCAAGTACACTTGCAGAGCTTTTCAGCTCTCAGTTTCAGGCTCGAACCGAAGTTCAAGCCGGATGTGAGAGCCTCTCCGAAGAGAGGTTTGCTGCCGAAAGGCCGTTGACAGCACGGAAGACCGCCGATGTGGCTGGACCGCGGGACCGCTAAGCCCCGGATCTTCCTTTCACCCCTTCGTTTTATGCTGCGGGCCGACCGCAATCACACAGAGCCGATGAAGTTCGGCCGCAATATACCTACCTGGCCCATCCAGGAGCATATCGCTTACAGACAAACAAGTTTCTGAAAACCACTCCGATAGTTGCGCTGTCGGGTCACCCCGACACTATTCGGTGTGACTTCCAGCGGCAGGATAGGGTGGATGCCCATCCTCCCGCCTTTTTCTCCCAAACTGTTGCCAGCTTGGGTTAGGCGCTTCACTTGTTCGTAGGTCGTCACTCTTCTCCACCACTCAAACCACGACCTCTCGGCGGTGGCCTCTTCGTGTAGAGTTTTCGCTTTAAGGTGATGACGATTCCGGAGTGCTCCGGCCCCTAACTCCCGCATTACCCTGGAAGGCAACTTGGTTTAACTACCTTCCGATGGTTTCCAGCCACCCTAGGTCCTTTGCGCGTGGGTCAACTGCCGTAACAGTCGCGGGTCCACGATGCAAGGTGACGAATGGGCAATCTTACGACTGCCTTCTGGACCGCTGCCGCCCAGAATTTCCCCGTGTTACCACGGTTTATCTTCTCGAGCGAACTCGACAGCCCCGCCAAAGGGCATTCGTCTATGAGGGTGGGTCCTGACAAACAATCTAGCTTCCTCCATAAAGCCAGGTTGTTGGTCAGGACTCAGTTGTCTCAACAATTGGTTCTGTTTCGTCCTTTTGGACTCATCAGTACCGATACGCATCGGCAAACAGATGGAAGTTACTGCCCACTTCCAAGACCTACAGTTTTTGCGAGCTCGTAGCGCTCGGGACGGTCCATCCAATATGGCTCCCGCCGCGGCTTGAGAAAGCCGTCGTCCTCAGGCGGATCCTCCTTGTGTCGCTTACCGAAGTAGCGCACCGTCTCGGCCCATAGGGCAGCGTCCAGAATTTCGTCGTCACTGAGATTAAACATATTCATTCCTCCCAGCTCAGGCTCGAGACTTGCTCGAGCCGGAAAGGGAGGCCGGACCCGACTTAAGGTCGAGTACGGACTTTTTGCGACCGCGCCACCGGCCGCACTTCTTCACAGTCTTCAGAAACTGCAGGCGATACTTGCCGCTCCGGGCGTTCTTGGCGCTGCGGCGCGCCTTGCCCTTGGACATTCCCTGGGCCATATATCCTCCTTAAAGGGCGGAAAAGATGGGTGGTGTTTCGTCATGTTATATATCACCACTGAGCGCTACTTAATTTATCTTCGCGCGGCTGTTCGTAGCTCCGCGCCAGCAAGGGTTACTTGCTCTCGGCCAACCGCTCGCGCCTCGTCGACTGCAGGTACTGGGGGATACCCAGACCGCAAGTTCGAAG
Source organism: Candidatus Berkelbacteria bacterium (assembly GCA_030650195.1). GTDB lineage: Bacteria > Patescibacteriota > UBA1384 > 2-12-FULL-50-11 > 2-12-FULL-50-11 > JANLIQ01. The sequence continues at coordinate 8,727 of JAUSEP010000013.1, forward strand.
GAACGCTCGGAGACTCTTTTTGGGAGTTCCTTGGCGGTAAGCGTTGTAACAAAGCCTCTCGGCGATTGTCATCATGCTATATATCCCGAAATGGATTCTGGTGGAGATGGCGAGAATCGAACTCGCTTCCAAAGACTTGCTGTGCAACATCCGGCGTTTGTTGTAGGCATTTTCCGGATTGAGCTACCACGCTCTAGCTACACACTTGGGCCTCTGTCGAACCCGATCATCCCCACATTTAGGTCAGATAGACCGCTTCGCCACATCGTGGGCACCAGATCCGCTTACAATTCGAATGGATCTCGGCCCCGCAAGTGGCACAGCTGCCGAACTGGCAGAGTTGGTCATCCTCCCAGCCCGGAATAATTACCTGGATCGGGCCGCTGAGCGGCTCGTCAGGCAAGTCTTCCAAAAGCACTAATAGAACTATGTCAGTCTCAAAATCCGGCATTGCTACTCCTCTGCTACCCGCACTGATCCAAGACTTACATATATAGGTCTCAGGTCAGCACGGGTAAGCGTGCTGATTACTAGACTGCGCCAAACATTTTATTGTTAAGCGTCAGTCTAGTTTTCTCTAACAATTGAATTACCAATTGATTACCACTTTAACGTCTTGGGGCAGCGTACGGCTCCTCCTAGCGATCCATCTCATCTCTTGCGAGTAGGATGGCATCGGCTGTTATTCCCTTTTGGCGTCAATGCAGTTTGACAATCTAATTGTTAAGCTACAAAGAGATAGTATCATAAATACTGATGCTTGTCAATAGCTTCTGACATTATTTCTCCCCGTAGTATTTTTCTTTGTCAACTGTGCTTAGCGTTTACGTTCATTATATATAGGCGTTTTTAAATGTAGAGTTTTCTGTCGTAATCTATTGACATATAAATGATATATTGGTATAGTTATCTCGCTGAATCGTTCAGCACATTTCAATGACAGGAGGAAGAGTTATCGAGCACCGCGGAACTGGTGCCGGCGGAATTCCGTCGGCGCAACTGTACCCCGGGGCTTGCCTCCGGGACTTCATCGTTCACCGCACTTAGGTAGTGCATTGAGCGGGGTAGACCCCCGGAGGAGGTGACGCTATGGGCAATTAAATGCCCTTAGGCGAAGGAGAGCAGTGGTTTTGACTACTGCTCTCTGGAACCTGCATGCGTCAGCCGACTCAAAAAAGACCATGGGAGAGTAAATGAAACTCCAGAAGGAAGGTGAGCCCATCTTGGGACACAACCACCTAGTTCGATTGTACGCACGGCAATGCGTCATGCGAAGGCACGAGAACCTCGTCCTTGTTCGAACCGTTTCGCCCCCTGCCGACTAACGGCGCGACCAAAAGAGCCCTTTCCGATCTTCGGACTGGGCTCTTTCTTTTAGTCTTTCTTCTGGTGTTGGCGGCTCTTTGCTGCCTCCCAAGACAAGTCGAAGACCAATTTCATGTTGCTTGCAAGTGAGGGGCTTTGGATCAGCACCCCAAAAAAGTTACCTCGTTCAAAATTAAACAATTTTATTCCCCATTTAGGGAAGATTTGTATGGAGGCGCTTAGCGGAAACTGTTCTCTGGGGATGAACATGGCCTCTCTAAGCTCTGATTCGTTAACCTCGTGAGAGATAGCTCCTTTCGTATGGGTGTAAATAGCCCGCGAGTGAATTCCCAACTTTATTCTATAATCCAGAGCGGCCTTGCGCCGACTTGGAAAGAGCTCCTCTACTAAATCAATGGGTATAAAAGCTAGGATTTCAGAGCCCTTGCTCAACTCTAATTTGCCGTAGCGGTCGAGAGCCTCGAGACCATCTGGGCCTTCGAAATATCTGACAATCGGCTTGCCTTTCTTAGTGTTGTACACGGCCATGAGCTGGCTCATTAGATCGTTCAGATGATGCTTTCGGCCCTCGAGTTCGCGCTGTTGCTCGTTTATTATGTTGGTAAGTTCACTCGGATTTTCGGCAATAAACTTAGTCTTCTTGTCGTGTTCAATAGAGCTAACCAAACCTAGTCCCATTAACTTTTCTAAAATTACATACGTCGTAGCACGGTTAACCCCTGCTTTCTTACCGATATTCTGCACCGTATCTTCGCCCAACTCTAAAGTAGACAAATATACCTTTGCTTCTTTCTCGCTTAATCCCAATTTTATTAGTGCCTGCTCCATTGCTCTTAATATAAACCTAAATAGTTACGAGATAAAGTTTAGACATACTTTGACATATATCATACAGCAACCATAAATATATGTCAATAAGTATTGACAAGTGTGAATTATTCCTATATAGTGCGGATGTGAAGTTTAACAACATCAGCCGCGCCTTCGTGGCAGGCACAATCGTCATCGCCTTGGCCGCGATTCTCGCCGGCTGTAACGGGTCTGCGGAGGTAGCCTCGGCTACTAGTCAACCTGAAATAGCCCTCGCTACCTCACTGAAACGGGATGTCATGCCGGCCTTCAAGGGCATGTCCAGCCTGCTCGATGGCTGGACCTACAGCAATAAGTTCGGGGAGGACGACTGGCGGGTGGATACCGACATGGACGCGCATGGTGCCAAGCCGATCGAGGGCGGCGACGTTCCAGATATCCGACTGGATCGTACGGGCAAGAATGGCCAGGAGTTCCTCCAGATCCGCTATCGCGGCAAAGAGATCCTGATCAACTTGGATGACCCGAACTACCAGGCACTCGTTCGGAGGGCGATCCTCGACATAAGTCAGGTTCGTCTCGGCGAACTCAAGGACTTGGTTGACAAGCAGCTCGCAACTAAGTAGCCGCTACCGTCCGAACCGCTTTCCATGGCCCCCTTTCAGGGGGCTTCTTTTTTACTTAATTATTAGGGCAATGATCAGAATCGCCACGATGTTGACGATCTTGATCATCGGATTAATAGCTGGGCCTGCAGTGTCTTTGTATGGGTCACCAACGGTGTCACCAGTAATAGCGGCCTTGTGAGCTTCGCTTCCTTTACCACCGTGATGGCCTTCTTCGATGTACTTCTTAGCGTTATCCCAAGCTGCACCACCGTTAGTCATAGATAGCGCCACAAAGATACCGGTGACAATAGAACCGATCAGTAAACCTCCTAATGCGGCTGGTCCGAGTAAGTAGCCAACAAGAATCGGGACGATAACCGGAATCAAGGCTGGGACAATCATCTCTTTAAGAGCGGCTCCCGTAACAATTGAGACTGCTCGGGCGTAGTCAGGCTTAACTTTACCTTCAAGAATTCCACGACGCTCGCTGAACTGACGACGAACCTCCGTAACAACAGCACCAGCGGCACGGCCAACAGCCTCCATCGAGATGGCGCTAAAGATATACGGCAACATTCCTCCAATGAACAGCCCAACAATTACGTACGGATCAGAAAGATCAAATGCAATAGACTTACCGTGAGCGATAATCTCTTGAGTGTAGGAACCAAACAAAACCAGGGCTGCTAGTCCAGCGGAAGCGATGGCGTAGCCCTTGGTAACGGCCTTAGTGGTGTTGCCTACTGCATCAAGCGCATCCGTAACCTTACGGACATTCTCGGGAAGACCAGCCATCTCAGCGATACCTCCTGCATTATCTGTAATCGGACCAAAAGCATCAATCGCAACAATCACGCCTGTTAGCGAGAGCATGGAGAAAGCAGCAACAGCTACTCCGAATAGACCAGCTAGCTTAAAGGCAATAAGAGAACCGATTGCGATTACCAATACTGGTAGCATTGTGGAGCGCATCGAAAGCGCTAACCCAGCGATAATGTTCGTACCGTGCCCAGTCTCTGATGCTTGAGCAATTTTTTTAACAGGTGAGTAGCGAGTGGAAGTGTAGTACTCGGTAATCAACATCATCGCCGCAGTAACAACCAGTCCGATTATTGAGCAAGAGAAGATTTTGTTGATATCAAAGTTCGTTGAAGAACCTAGTAACCATTTTGTTACAGGGTAGAATCCAGCAGCAGCTAAAACAGCGGCAACGATCAATCCCTTATACATCGCCCCCATAATGTTTGGGTTCTCCTTAGCGCTAACTCGAACAAACCAAGTTCCGATTATCGAAGCGATAACGGAAACTGCACCAAGCGCTAGGGGAAACAGAATAACATTCTGGTTATCTTTGAAGATTATTGAGCCAAGCAACATTGCTGAGACAGCAGTAACAACATAAGTTTCAAACAAGTCGGCTGCCATACCAGCACAGTCCCCGACATTATCTCCAACGTTATCTGCAATAACGGCCGGATTACGCGGGTCATCCTCAGGAATACCAGCTTCGAGTTTACCGACTAGATCTGCGCCAACATCAGCAGCTTTGGTGTAAATTCCACCACCCAAACGAGCGAAGATAGAAATAAGCGAGCCTCCAAAGGCCAATCCCACCATGGCTGGAACGTCTTTGGTAATCCAGTAAAAACTAGTTGTGCCTAAGAGCCCTAGACCAACAACCATTAGACCGGTAACGGAACCGCCACGGAAAGATAACGACAAGGCTTTCTGTAAACCAGATTTTGCCGCTTCTGCCGTTCGAACATTAGCCCGAACTGAAACGTTCATACCAATATACCCACAGATACCAGACAAAACGGCGCCTAGAATGAATCCGGCAGCAATGGTCCAGTTGAGTAAGAATCCAAGCAATGCAAAAACAATAACCGCAACAATAGCGACTGTTCGATACTGACGATTCAAGTAAGCCTTGGCGCCTTGCTGGATAGCTTCTGAAATTTCGATCATCTTAGCATCACCTTTGGCTTGTTTGTTAATCCACATAACGAGCCACAAACCATAGAGGACCGTTAAAACACCGGCTCCGGTTGCTCCGTACATAACTGTTTGCATTATTGACATAAGCTCAACTCCTTTCGAGTAATTGTTAACAGGTTTGATTTTAACTGATGTTCAAGAGGTAAGCAAGTAGAGGAAAACAACTTCATTTCTTATTGATATCTCCCTCTAAAACCCATATACTTTCTGGGTAATCTTTCCGGATGCGTCCGGAAGGACGCAACCGGACAACAAGGATGGTGAAAATGTGGGAGTACATCTAGTTGTCGTCCCAACAAGCGGCAATGTAAGAACTTTTAACTTCACTGACGACGAGTGCGAAGAATGGCAGATCGATCTCGAACCAGGTAACGCCTGCAAGAGTCGTCTGGCGATAGCCGTCAAGATCCTGAAAAGCGATCCTGATGCCAGACTGGCTATTTCGGGGGGAGCAAGGCGGGATGCTAGTCGGAGCGAGGCGGTCGTGGCCAAGCGCTGGTTCTGCATTAAGTTTTCTGATCTGGTGGATCGAATCTTGATCGTTGACGCCAAATCCAACTTCACCGCAGGTGACATGGCCTTTCTGGCCGAGTGTATCAACGGTCTTTGGCCGAGCCAAAGACCAAGCAAGATCACGATCGTCAGTCACCCGCTCCACGCCGAAATGGCAAGCACCTACCTTGGTCGCGAGCTAACCACTTACTTCGAGATATCAATACCGATCAAGCGGGCAGATAGCGAAGAGCCACTTCCCTATAAGCGACTCCAGCTGATGGCGCATCGTTTTGCCAACAGATTCGACCCGGAGTGGCGACACTTGCCAAGCTGGCCGTTGCGTGTTGCGGCTAACCTCCGTTACAACTAGCGACCTGTTCAGAACTCTTGCCCTGACCTTTCCGGAAGGTCGGGGCGTTTTTTAAAAACTAACTATGCAGGGTTTACAAGTACGCCCAATTACCTTAATGATAAGTCTGATGCGTACAAAGACTGCACCGGAAATTTACCTATCCGTTGAAGATAAAGAGCTCGGTATGACTGGCTTCTTAGTGGTTGAAAGCACCGCCGTTGGTCCTGGCAAGGGTGGGATGCGGATGACTTCAAACGTTACCCTGGAAGAAGTAGCACGCTTAGCAGATACCATGACCTGGAAGAATAGTCTTTTTGAATTACCATTTGGCGGTGCTAAGTCTGGTATCGTATGGAACGGCGGATCTGATGAAAAAAAAGAACAGTTCGTCCGATCTTTTGCTCGTAAGATTAAAAAATACATTCCTGGTAAGTACGTTGCTGGACCAGACGTGAATAGCGGTGAAAGAGAGATGAGATGGATCTCAGAGGAGGTTGGTCGTTGGGACGCTTCAACTGGCAAGCCATCAAACTTTTGCGAAACAAGGGATGGTAAAAAATTCTGTGGTTTACCGCATGAGTTGGGCAGTACTGGTTTCGGTGTTGCCATTGCTCTTGAGACCACGGCCAAAATGATGAATCTCGATCCCCAGTCAACAACCGTTGGAATCCACGGTTTCGGTAACGTAGGAACGTTTGCTGCAAAACATTTAAGCGAACGGGGCTATAAAATAGTGTTGCTTGCTGGCTCAAAAGAAGCAACTTACCAACCAAAAGGATTTACTTCTGAAGAGATTCAGGATGTTATAGATAAAAAACAGACCCTTGGTGATCTTCCAGGAAAGAGATTACCTCCAGAGAAGTTCTGGTCAACTCCGGTCGATGTCTTAATTCCTGCGTCAGTCACTAATGTTATAAACGAGACTAACTTCGAAGCGATCCGATCTAGACTAATAGTTGAAGGCGGGAACATTCCGATGACTGTCGCGATCGAAGAGCAGCTCCACCGCCGAGGTAAGGTGATCGTGCCCGATTTTGTTGCCAATGGTGGTGGTATTATCTCTTCTTACGCTGAGCTCCAGGGATTCAGTCCAGATCAAATGTTTAAGTTGGTGGAAGAGAAAATTAGTCATGCCACCAGCGAAGTAATGAAAAAGAGTATGGCTGACAGCCACTACTCCCGAGACGTTGCCATTAAGCTTGCGAAGACTAACCTAGCTAAACAGCTTGGTTAGTAATCTGACTAAATAAACCCCTCTTTAGTCCCGTTCTCTTTTTCTGGGGCTATTCCCGCAAAAAGTAGTGCTAGCCAGATTGCAGCTTGACCGGTGTAGTGGTTGATAAACATTCCTGCAACCGCCAGACCAAGAACTGTCGCACCGACTGCGATAGCCGTAGCGTTCTGGGTACGGAGCAACGACCAAGCCAGGAAGATCCAAAAACCCAAGTAAGCCAAGGCTGCCAACAATCCAACAGCTTCATAGGCATCCAGATAACTATTTTCGGTATAGAAGTTAGGTCCCCCATCGAGCCGATCGACCGACACTAACCCAGCTGCTCCCGCCCCACGACCCCAGAAGCCAATCTCATCTTTTTGCTCCCAAAGTCGTTGATACTGCTCTAGACGCATCGAGTTAGAGGTAGTCCGAATCAACTCCTCCGGTTTGTCCAAAAATACTACTCCGATTAGTACCAAGGCGACGGTCAGCCCGACAATTAGCAGTTTAATGTTTTTCTTCCACATATCTCGACAAGCTATAAGCATAGTCAAGGCACCAGTAAAAAATCCTAGGTAGCTACTGCGCGAATAGGTCATCAGGAGGGCGAAGAGACACGCTACTCCGGCTCCGGCCGCTAATCGGGAGGTGTCTTTCTCGTAGTTAAAAAGCTGTATCGTTTTTTGCCAGGCAGGTAGAAGCAATAGGGCTATCATCAAGAATAGCCCAAGGGCGTTCGGTCCGGCCAGGGTTGACTGAAGACGGGTCAAGGTATCGGCCAAATGAATTTGCCCTAGGTAACCACGGCTTGTCGAATCAAGAGTTGTCCGAAATAAGGATGGATATGAAGTCTCTGCCATTGCCCCAATGGCAACTATAATCGTTATTATAGCCAGAGAGCCCCAGAGTTTTTCGTGGGGTTGCTTCAGGGGAAATATGTGGAGGATAATAAACAACAGCAACGGCTCAATCAGGTACCTTACACCGCGTAACCACTGTTCAATGGAATCTTGGCGGTAGAAGTAACTTGCTAGCACTAATAGGACGAAGGCTATAGCTAACCAGGTAGTAGTTGTGGGACGACGAGGTAGCCGCCAGTTAGGTAAACTCAACAAGATAAATATCGCTAAAAGTAGATCGCGACCTAAACCAACCCAATTCTGTCCCGTCAAACTAACTAACCAGGCCGAAAGCGGTAAAAAGATAATCAACGCCACTAGACACCAGACGCGAAATCGTTCGATCATTGGCCTAAGAACTCCTCAACTGAAACTCCGGCCTGGTTAACTATCGCTTGTAGTAAAGGTTTCTTAATCGTCTGCCCGGGGTGAATCGGTACGACTGTTCTGGAACGGGTTTTAGGATTAAGCATCACCAGATGACTACCTTTCTGTCGAAGACGAACAAATCCAAGTCGATTAAGGTTTTTGATAACCTGTTTTGCACTAAGCGCCGGCAACTGCGCCATCGACTGTTACAGGGCTGGGTTAGCAACACTGATTCTTTGTTGCGAGATCTCGTGCTCAATGGGAATGGTTTCGTGATCAGCCGCTAAAGTTTCTAAGTAAAGCTCCGTTGCTTCAATAATATTGGCTTTGGCTTCGACTAGTGTTTCGCCCTGACTATGACAACCGGGCAAAGCCGGCACGAAAACACTGTAGCCACCTTCTTCGTCTTTAATGAAAACAGCTGAATAGTTGAGCTCTTTAGGCATTGATCATATTCTACCACAGCAAGAGGTTAATTGACTGCGTCTTTGTAAACAGCCAGGGTTGCGACGGCCATTTGGCGCCAAGAGTATTGCTTGACTCGCTCCAAACCTTTTTGAATCAGCCCGTTTGCTAACTTATCATCGCTAAGGATCTTATCAATCGCCCTGACTAACTCATCAGTATTTTTGGGGTTTACCAGCAATCCAGCCTCGCCAACGACCTCTGGCAAGCTTGAAGTGTTACTCGTTACCACGGGCACACCGGAGGCGAAGGCTTCTAAGATCATAATGCCAAATCCCTCGTACCAGCTGGGGTGAACATAAACGGTTGCCGCAGAGTACATGGCTGCTAGATCTTCATCGGCAACAAAACCGGGCGTCACGATGTTGGGATTTGCGACCTGCTTTTGGCGGACAAGCTCGGCAATTTGGGGACTCTGTTTGTCTGGTTTGCCGCAAATAACTAACCCCAGCTCTGGATGTTTGCTAACAAGCTGCTCGTGAGCTGCCAATAAAACCGGTAGCCCTTTGTAGGCCTCCCAACGAGAGACGAAGAGTAGATACTTCTTTGGTAACTTCAGTCTCTCTTTGACGGCAATTTTCTCGCGTTCAGTATGGATTCGGAAGAGTTCTTCGCTCCCCTCAGGCGTTATGACAATTCTGTCATGGGGGAATTTGAGCATATGCACCAAGTCGTCGCGAGTCGCAAGACTCGGAACTATAATTTTTTTCGCCCTTCGGCAGTCTCTCATCGTCAAGCGGTAGGCGCCCTTACGTAAGAGGGAACTTTTCTGTGCCCCCGTTGGGAAGAGATGCATTATTAAGTCATGGATTGTGACGACAAACGGGCGGCGATACAGAATCGGATGGTTAAAGTTAGCAAAGTGGACTAGATCGAAATTCTGTTGTTTTAGGATTTTTGGTAACTTCGTTTGCTCAGAGAGTGAGTAATGGGCGATCGGCACGACGAGTTTCGTTAAATTTGGAGCGTGAAGATCAAACTCCGCCTCATCTTCGGGAGTAATAATAGCTGTGTATTGATTGGTTGCGTCGATCTTAAGCAACTCCTTAAGGAGGTTACGACTATAGCGACCCAGTCCACCAGTACCGGAGCGCCAAAAACGAAGATCAAGCCCGATATGCATTGCTCTCTTTGTACCTGTTACTCATCAAAAACACCAGCAACCAAAATATAATTGCTAGGTCGTTCTTGAAATAAGTTGAATCAAATAATCCGTGAACCAACACCGCCAATAACCCTGCCGAGGCAGATATAACCAACGGGGATCGGACGACATTTTTTAAGAACTCCCGTCCCGAACTCACCAACAGCCAAATAAAGCCAGTTAAGCCCAGTAACCCAGTCGACAAATAGAAATTTAGAAAAATATTGTGTGGGTGGAGAGCATAGGGAAGTGTGGCAACATACTGACTACTTTGATTACCTACAAAGGTGAAGAGGGCCTGAAACTGACCTGGCCCGATACCTAAGATTGGCTGCTCTTTTATCATTACCCAGGTATTCTCCCAGATATACCACCGCGCCTTATCATCAGCCCACCGCCAAAGAGCCACTAGAACTGCGAGTGCCCCAATGGCAACGAGAACGCTTCGGCTTCGACTCGGTGCACCTTGCCCAGATGACCCCCACAACCATAGCCAGACGAAACCAGCTCCTAAGGCCAGGAGCCCCGCCTCGGACTGCGACAGCGCAATTGCAACTATCGGTAAACTAACCCACCAGCAAGTACGATAGCTTTTAGTCAGAATAAAATAGCCACTGGCAAGTAGCGTAAGTGGCACCAAATACATTGCCAGAAAATTGGGGGATTCGAAGAAACCGACTGCTCGCCCCTGGTCTAAATACTGCTGGGCTTCGGGTAGCTGGTGGTTTAGTAGAGCTATAATCCCAGCGTACTGACCGATAGCATATAGCGACACTAACACCAAGCTAAAAAGTAGGGGCCTGATGAAAATATGACGCTGTTCGGGTAAAAAGATCGTATTTAAACACGCGTAATAGACAAGCGGGACGACAAACCAGCCCTTTACGATTCCGAATGCTACCCGCTGATCGAGAGCAAAGAAGCTAGCCAAAACTACGCCTACTACAATTAGCACAATCGGCCAGAAGTTAGGCAGGGTTAGCCTTCGATAACTTACAAGCGTCGAAATCATAAGCAGGGCTACTAAGATTTCGATGAAATTAGTAGGCAGGCCCATAAGATTAAACCGTAAGTAATACAACGGCAGGAGAGCGGCTATTAATAGGGCTAGCTGGGGAGCTAGGCGTTTGCTTGTCATGTCGTCAAATTTTCACCAACGGTTGTCTTTGCTCTAAATACTAGGCGAAATAGCCCAAAGGCCAATAAAATAATTAGCCCGCCAGCAATAGTCAACCACACTCCTTGTCCAAACTTTCCCAGCCTCTCGAACTGATCAAGGGTCGGAATAAGGAATTGGTGAACTAACAGCCCTACAGCACTGACGGCAACGGCAAAAATTGTCATTAGGCCAAGTGGAAGAGATCGCAACCGGATCGGCAGAAGCCTCGTCAGTAAGAAGAACGAGTAGACCATCAGCACTACTTCGCTCGTGACCGTAGTAACCGCCGCCCCAACATAAGAAAAGCGTGGAATAAGGATTATGTTAAGAATAATATCTACCATAACGACCAGACAGTAGCCGCCGATTAAGCGCTTCTGTTCTCTCAGGGCAATAGCAGCACCGGCGTAAATGGTAGTCAGAAATAGAAAGATAAAGGCTGGTGTCAGAATCCGTAGCGGTAAGGCCGAGGCAGTAAAGTCTGCGCTTGTTACAAATACGATAATCCAAGGCGCTAGAATCATAATTACTACTCCCAAGGCAAAGCTAGCAGCAAATAGTAGCCCCGTTGAGCGCTTGATCAGCTGTGCTATCTCAATCTTGCGGCTAGTGTCGTTAAGGCGCGTCAGAATCGGCAGTAAATTTGCAGCAAATATCGCCGGAATAACTAGGATGATGTCAAAAATCCGGTAGGCAACCCCGTAGATACCGACGTCAGTTACCGGCTTATAAACACTCAGGATCAAAGAGTCGAGCCTAAAGTGAACCAACCCAAGCAAGGTCACGACTGCAATTGACCAAAACTCCGGTAGGGTTTGTTTCCAAAGCGAGGCATCAAATTGAATCTTGATCGGTGAGACCGTCCGACTCAATAAGTAGCTGACAACCAGGAGAACGACATTACCGATTAGGTTGGCGACAATAACCGGAATCAATCCTAGTCCTTGGCGAAGGAAATAAATTGTTAGGATCGCCATTACCGCCCGGCCGATCACTTCTGAAACTACGATTCGTCCAGAAAGGTAGTTAGCCTGAAATATTGTGGCAATTGCCTGGGAAAAGAGCATCAGGAATGCAATAACTACACCGAGTATAATGCCCTGCTTAACAACTCCGTCATAAGGTAGGAAGTTATATAATCCCCCTAGAATTAACAGGGTGACGAGCATGAGCAAGAATCGAAAAACTAGTGCACTGCCGACAATCCGGCCGGCAACTTCCGGTCGCTTACCGGTTATCTCCCGAACCACCAGTGTAAATAAGCCCAAATCAGCAGTAGCTCCAATTATCGAGATATAAGTTAAAACGATAGTGTACTGACCGTAGCCCTTAAGGGCCGAGCCCTCGAACAGTAAGTGGTTAGCAATGTAGCTAAGTGTTACTAGGCTAATCAGAAGAGTCAGAAACCGACCAATGATTTGGATACTAGTGTTGGCAACTAATTTTCGGCTTTCGGGCATAGCGATATTGTAGTTTAATTCCTTGTATCTCCCAAGAGAGTAGGTAGGATAGGGATATGACAAAACTGCGACGAGCGGTTGGTTTGGTAGTGGGTATGGTACTGCTGATCGGGTCACTAGGACCGGTACGCTCAGTGTTGGCTTTCGACACTTCTAGCGACAACTACATTAACGGTCAGTACTACAACTCCTTGGTTAGTGATGGTGATTTTGTTGATATCAACTCGATGAGTGTTGCTGCTATCCAGTCTTTTCTGGCCGGTAAGGGTGGCTATCTAGCTAACGCTCCGTCAAACCAGCTTGGTGATCGCTCCGGCGGTAGAAGTGCAGCCCAGATAATCTATGATGCTGCGCATGGTGCTGGTGAAGCCTCCGGATCACTAAACGGAATCACAATTAATTCTTCTACTGGATCCGTTAGTCCCCGAGCCCTGCTAGTAACGCTCCAAAAGGAACAAAGCCTGGTAACTCGGACTGATTACTCTCAAAATGCCTTGGACAAAGCGATGGGTTACGGCTGCCCGGATTCTGGTGGCTGTAACGCCAAATATGCCGGATTTACCAATCAAATTGAGTGGGCGGCCTGGCAGTTGCGTTACAATTACGAGGCTGCTGGAATGGACGCTTCTTGGTGGAGCTCGCATTACTCCACCCACTACTACGTTGGCTATTCCCGTAGCCACAACTGGAGCA
>JAUSEP010000022.1 GCA_030650195.1 Candidatus Berkelbacteria bacterium
TCTGTAGATTTTATAGTAATAGAATACGTCCCTGGTGACTGGTAAGGCGAGAGGCTGATCCTGACCTTAATAGTACCGTCGGCAAGTGCGTTTAGTACCGACGATGATCCAGATACTAGCGCTGAAATTGAGCTCGGCGTAATTGCGGTTACCTTGAGTAGCGAACTCAATCCATCGTAATCAAGTTGAGGTACTACGGTTTTAACCGTACTCACTAGCTCTAGATCAATCTTGGCGCTAATTTTATTAGTACCGTCAGCAATTGTTACGCCAGAAGGTAGAGACAATGTGGTTGACGCTGTAGTATCAGCCGCTAGGGCGGCAACAGAAACGGGTTCGGTAGCAATCTCTGTTAATTTAGATAGTTGATCGGCCGATCCAGAAACTGTCACGACTGCCGGCTCTAAGGTAATAGACTTAACCCAGAATCCACTTGCTGGCTGGCCAGTTGTCGCTGGACGGATACCAACAGTTTTCAAGTTACCCGCTTTCACTAAGTTGATTGTGGCCTCTGCTTCTGTTGGACTAAAACTAACTGAACCTATTACTTCACCAGAAGCGTTTAGGGCTACCAAACCGTACTTTTGAACTAATTTCTGGTTCTCTCCATTGAGTTTCACCTGAATAAAAGCTTGGGTCAGACTACTCAAAACAGATTTTGGTCCACTAGCCTCAACTTTTAGTGGCTCAAAAATTGGTTCATCAGGAACCAGACCCTCTCCTGCTTTACCTGAGAACTTAGCGGCTACAGTGACGGTTTTTTTAATCACGGGTTCTACGGTAACTACAACGTTACTTGGGTTTACGCGAACTATAGTCACATCCTGAACCTTGGAAGTTAGCTTAACCGGAAGGTCGTACGTTCCTTCACCTTGTGCTGCAACGTCAACGGTTGCGGAGAAGCTATCAGCCGTTAGGGATCTCCATCTATCATTTTGGGCGCTGACTATAACCCTAGCTGTTACTTGGCTACCGAAACTGGCTGCCATACCAGTCGGTAGATTAACGGCAACTAGTGATACACCATTTGGAAGTTCAGCGGTTTTGGCACCAATGCCGCTGACTAGACCTACTATCATAAAGGAAGCAATTACCGAAAAAAGTCCCACGAGAAAAGGATTCAGATATGGAGGTTCTATAGTGGTTAATCCAGTCCTACTATTCCCGAACAGCCCAAGCCAACGATCATCGAGAAATAACGGTAAGCCGATTACGAGTATGACTAGTCCAAATTGGGCCAATACGTGAAGACCTGGCAGCGTAATAAAAGCACTTATTACAAGTATTGCTAAGGCTAAACCAATTAAAGCGAGGTAG
>JAUSEP010000037.1 GCA_030650195.1 Candidatus Berkelbacteria bacterium
GCGAAAATTTTAGTTGGTATCGGAGGAACCTTTGATATGTTGGCTGGTATAACCCCACGAGCTCCGAGAATTTTTCGATCCATGCATTTAGAATGGCTCTGGAGATTGATCCTGCAGCCAAGTCGTCTTCGTCGCATCTGGAAAGCGCTGGTTATTTTCCCAGTAAAAGCCTTATTTAGTAATTAGACACTTGCCAAACAGGCCACTCATTGCTACAATAACAGCATCCAGGTTAGATCCTGGCTATTTTTAAAAAGTAAGGAGAGTATAGAAATATGGCAATCTCACCATTTGCGGCCGCAATAAATCAGCTTGCTGACGAACGCGGACTACCAAAAGACATTATTATTGACACCATCGAAGCAGCTGTCGCTGCCGCTTACCGTAAAGATTACGGTCAGCAGGATGAAGATATTAAAGCCAAACTCGATGAAGAATCTGGTGTTTTTCATGTTAAACAATGCTTTGAAGTTGTAGAGGAGCCAGAAAACATTCACGCTCAACTAACAGTTGATCAAGCTCAAGAGATGAAAAAAGGTTCTAAGATCGGAGATATTATAGAAATAGAGCTTGAACCTCATGAAGATTTTGGTCGTATTGCTGCTATGACCGCAAAACAAGTTATCTCTCAGAGACTACGGGAAGCAGAAAAAGAAATTCTTTATGCAGAATACAAAGAAAAACAAGGTCAGCTAATTAACGGTTATGTCCAGCAAGTTGAGGGACCAAACGTTATCCTTAATATTGGGAAACTTAACGGTTTGATGATTGCATCGGACCAGATTCCAAACCAGAATTACTACCCAGGTCAACGTCTGAAAGTTTTGGTTTACACTGTTGAGGAAACACCACGTGGACCACGCGTTTTAGTAACTCGTTCTAGTGCCGACTTTATTACCAAGCTCTTTGAGCTAGAAGTTCCGGAGATTGCTAGCGCTGCTGTCGAAGTTAAGGCTATTGCTCGAGAAGCTGGCGTTAGAACCAAAATGGCTGTGGTTTCTAACCAACCCGGTCTTGATCCAGTAGGTTCTTGTGTTGGTCAGAGAGGAACCCGTGTTCAAGCAGTTCTATCAGAAATCGGTGAAGAAAAGATAGATATTATTCTCTGGAACGATTCAATTGAACAGCTAATTACCAATGCTCTTTCACCGGCTAAAATTGACAAAATTACATTACGAAAGAAAGCTCAGAGCGCTTCCGTTAATGTACCAATTGATCAGCTTTCGTTAGCTATTGGTAAGAATGGCCAGAACGTCCGCTTGGCTAGCAAACTCACTAATTGGGAGATAGATATCGTTAAAGAAGGTGAAGAAGCCAGACACCGCCCTGAAGTTGAGGCCAAGGAAACTACAGAACCAACCGAAGAAGCGGCATCTCCTGCTGAAGAAACACCAACTGCTCCCAAACCAGACACTACGACCAAGAAACCTGCTAAAGCTAAACCTACTAAGAAAACGGCAGTTAAAAAAACCGCTAAGAAGACCGGCAAGTAGACCTCTACTTGAGGTATTTGGTAGTTCTACTCTTTCGATAACAAGAGTCTCTGGTACAATACTCCAATGCAAGAAGATTACGATAATCTAAAAAACCGTCTGAGCGAGACAGCTCAAAAAATTGTTTTAGATTGCGAGCAGATTGCTCGAGCGATGGATACTGGGATAGACACCCAGCATTTATTGGTTTCTCTTGCTTCTAACCAAGGTACTATTTCCTATGAGATTTTGCGTGAATTAATGGTTACGCCTCAGAGGGTTGTTTACTTACTACAGAATCCAGATTTCAAACTTAAGATTTCTGAAACAATTTCCGCAGACTTCAAACGAGTTCTAAAAACTGCCACTCAGAGAGCTGTTGCCTACCAAACCCCTACGGTAGATTCCGAACATTTGCTTTTAGCATTGGCTACCAATAAAGAAACTAATGCCTACAAAATTCTTACGGGTCTGGCTGTTGAACCAAAGATGCTTAAAGATCAGCTAGAAGGACATTTTGGTCAAGTGAATGAATCAATAAATAATCTACCAGAAGCTCACGAAGAGATGGCCGAAGAGGGAGAGGGGCAGTTTGCTCAATTTACCCAAGCACCACCTCGAGCTCCAAACCGAGCAAAATCTGCCATAGATTATTTTACTAACGATTTAACAAAAGAGGCTAAGGCCGGAAAACTTGACCCAGTTATAGGACGAGAGAAAGAGATTCAACGTATGAGTCAGATATTGGTACGGAGAGGCAAGAACAATCCTGTTTTGACCGGTGAGCCAGGAGTAGGGAAGACAGCGATCGTTGAAGGTTTGGCTTCCCGGATTGTTGCTGGCGACGTACCACGTCAGCTCTCGGACAAACGAGTTGTGAGTTTAGATTTAGCACTTTTAATTTCAGGTACGACTTACAGGGGTCAGTTTGAAGAAAGAGCTAAAAAGTTAATTGATGAAATCCTTAAAGCGGGAAATATTATTTTGTTTATTGATGAGTTACACACCATTGTTGGCGCAGGAGCCGCCGAAGGATCAGTTGACCTAAGCCATATCCTTAAGCCCGTTCTTTCTAAGGGACAACTACGGTTAATTGGAGCTACCACTAACGACGAATACCGCAAACATATCGAAAGAGACCCTGCTTTAGAGCGCCGATTACAAAGAGTTAATGTTGAAGAACCTTCGTCAGAGGAAGCCGTTAAAATTTTGCATGGATTAAAGAAGACTTACGAAAAACATCATAACGTCACAATCGATGAGGATGCGGTTATTGCCGCAGTAGATCTTTCAAAGCGCTACATAAGCGATCGGTTCCTACCAGACAAAGCTATTGATTTAATCGATGAAGCTGCAGCCGCAACTCAACTGGAAGAACAACAGATAAAGATATCTACTAAGTTAACTGAACTTGAGAAGAAACGCCAAGAAGCTCATCAGGAGCATACTAAAGCCGCCGATGTTTATGATTACGAAAAGGCTGCCAGCTGGAGGGTGCTTGAGTACCGTTACCTAGATGAGATCGAAAAACTAAAACTTAAACTTCCTAAGCGTACTGTTAATCGTGTTATTACAAGGGAAGATATAGCGAAGATCGTTTCAATGTGGACTGGTGTACCCGTAACGGCCTTAGCTAAGACCGAGCAGGTACGACTGGTAAACCTGGAAAAAGTTCTAAAGAAACATATCGTCGGGCAGGACGAGGCCGTTGGTGCTATCTCCGGAGCCATACGTCGCTCAACAGTTGGTGTGGCTGACCCAAACAGACCGCTCGGATCTTTTATTTTCCTTGGGCCAACAGGAGTAGGAAAGACTGAGTTAGCTCGAGTGTTAGCCCGGGAAGTTTTCGGTCGAGACGAAGCTTTAATAAAAGTAGATATGAGTGAATTTATGGAGCGCCACAACGTTTCTCGTTTAGTGGGAGCGCCTCCTGGATACGTTGGTTACGAGGAAGCAGGTAAACTCACAGAGACTGTTCGTCGTCAGCCTTACTCCGTTGTTTTGCTTGATGAAATAGAGAAAGCTCATCCCGATGTCTTTAATATGTTGTTGCAGATTATGGAAGACGGTCAGCTAACTGACGCCAAGGGGAGAGTAATAAACTTTCGAAATACAATTTTAATCATGACTTCTAATATTGGGTTGGCGGAGATGAACCGACAGCAAGCGATTGGTTTCAAGGTTAAAGATGCAACACTTGCTGAGAACCGCTACGAGGAAATTAAAACTCAAGTTCTCGCCCAACTTAAAGATAACTTCCGACCTGAGTTTATAAACCGTTTGGATAAAGCGATTGTTTTTAAACCACTTGGTAAAGAAGAGGTTAAACAGATTGCTGGGCTACAGATCGAAAGGTTAATAAAACGCTTAGTACCAGAAGGAATTGAGATCCAGATTGATGAATCTGCTCAAGATTTCTTAGCAGAAAAAGGCTTTGACCCAGAATTTGGTGCCAGACCAGTTCGAAGAGTGATTACGGAATACATCGAAGATCCGCTCTCAGAACTGCTATTGACGGGTAAGCTGAGCAAGAAAGCCCCGATACGAGTTCTGCGCAAAGGCGAAAAACTGGCATTGGTTAAATAATTTTTAGACCGTTTAGGGTTGACTCTCAACCCGCTTTGTGGTATGGTTTGGGCACTAAATAGGAGGTTTAGAGTACATGGACAAGGATACGTTAATTATCTTCAAGTGGTTCTTCGGACTGCTTGGGCTTGCCTTGGTTGCTTTTGGAGCATACGTTCGTTGGTTTACCTACAATCCGCTCTTCCCCGAGCGATTGACGGAACAACGTTCATGGGCCGAAAGTAGCTCGTTTGTTTCTTTCGGGCTCGCATTATTTGCCTTCGTCTCGATGTATCTTGCTCGCGGTTGGGCTAAAGAAATCGAGACCCGAAAGGCTCTGAATGCCTATCTGAGAATTGGGTCAAAAGTGGAGACCCTCTCGACTCCTAACCAGGTTAAGGTTGCGAAGTTTCTCACTCGCTACCACGAAGGGCTCGAAGAGGCCGCAGAAAGCGGCCGCCGAGCTAGCCGTACCTGACGACGTTCAAACCCCCACACTTGCATGCAGGTGTGGGGGTTTCTGTAAGGGCTAAGGCGGTTAAGCCTTGATTTGCAAGGTGAGAACGGCGTAGCCGACGATGCCAGCGAAGCAGTCCGTACCCTTGCAGAAACGGTTTTCCGTATCGCGCCGGATCCGCAACGCAAGATCCTCGACGAGCCGAGTGGCCTCATCTTGGCTGATCTTCAACTTCTTAGCAAGGCATTCAAGGAGCTGTTGTCGCAACACGTAATCGATGTGGCTTAGATCCTTCGCATCAAATCGGTCCGCCAGAGTCTGCATGATCAGCACATCGTTGTCGATCACTCCGAGCGACCTCACGGTAGCCGTTGACGATTGTGGTAAAGGTGCGATCATAGATCTTTCCTCCGATGCGACAATCTTACGCCAATTCAACTCTTGTACAATACTTATTACTTTTATTTTCGGTGCTCCTACCCGGCCGGTGACTGTTCGGTTATCCACCCGCCTACGTTTAAATTACGGCAGGGTATACACCTACGCTACTATTGAAGCACAAGGCTTTTGATTTTACAGTTCCGTAGCTTCAGCGTAGGACTGTCCTCTTTTCCCCAATAACATCCCCAACAAAAACCAAACAGAGAAACAGCCACCTCGCAGTCGAGGTGGCCATTCGTGATGTTGCGTCCGCTACCCGCAAAGAACAAGTCCCTGGGCAGGCACTGTCTCGCGCCGTGTGGCGAAGGGTGTCTCGTAGGGTATCAGCCCCAACCGCATTGCCGCTCTGTAGGCTTGCACCCGATTGTTGACCTGGAGTTTGTCGAAGATGTTCGCTAGATGAAAATCGATCGTTCGCTTCGACACGAACAACACGTCAGCGGCTTCCTTGCTGCAGTGGCCCTCGGCGATGAGGCTCAAAACCTCAATTTCCCTCTTTGAAAGTCGGACGCCACGCCCTGTGATATCGCTTCTCCTCTCTCTAGAGGTTGAGAGTGGAATCTCCAAGGGCGGATACGTACTTGCGGTACTTTTCGTAGAACTCATTTAACCATTATCCTCCGTGTGTCTGCGCCCATAGGCTTAAAAGTCCATGGGGAATATCCATCTTAGCCAAGAGTAAGCGATTCGTCAATCAGCAAACATAAAAAGAACCCGGGTCGCCTGTTGACGTCCGGGTAATTTGATTGCCGAGAGTGCTACTCGGCATGAACTTTTTGTGTGAGCGAGTCACCCGGGATAAGACCGAGTCGGATTGCAGTACGGACAGCTTGGATACGGTTCATCGTCTGAAGCTTGTCGTTAATGCTGCCCAGGTGGAAGCTCACGGTGCCGTCTTTGACCCCAAATACCTCTGCCACCTGCTTGTTCCCAAGCCCACGAGCTACAAGTTTAAGGACTTCTTTCTCGCGTTTCGTTAAGCGCGGTTCGCGAGAACCGGCAAGGTAGTCAGTCCTCTCCGGCAACACGATTATTCCAAGGCTAATAGCCTTGTTACACGCGTCGAGCCTACCATGAGCGCCCAACTTGACATAGGTGGCATTGGCGTAGCTGTCCACTGTCCGCTTACTTATGAACAGTATGTCTGCCACCTCCGTTGACGAACGACCCTGCCAAAACAGTGTGATAACTGCGATCTCTCGTTCTGTCAGCCGTTTCCCGAAAACTGGGAGATGCTTTTTATGCTTCCTCACCTTGTTGTCCTCCGTTTGTGCGAATTCGATCCTGCCTGAAGATCGTTAAGCGCATAGTAATCCTTTTGGCCATTCTCGTCAACCATATCGTATGGTGACTTCTATTGACTTGTTCGGTTTTTGTTCGCTATTGTAAAAGCAATGGGGGAAGTACGAGAGCTCAAGGAAGAAGTGGGGGAACGGGTTAAGGTTTTAGCTAGCTTTGCTGGTTTTAAAATTACAATTCATTTCTTTAGTTGGCGAGGCCGAACCTACAAGGTAGATTCCATGAATCTGTTCCACATCGAAAAAGACGCCGAGCATCAAATCTATAATTTTGCCGTTAGTGCTCTTGGTAATACTTACCAGCTAACCTTTGACCCCGTTACGCTCGAGTGGCAATTAAAAGACGTCTTAGCCTTATGAGAAAGATTCTTCATATAGATATGAATTCTTACTTTGCTACTCTTGAGCAGCAAGCCCATCCTAATTTACGTGGCAAACCGATCGGTGTGGCTGGTAAGGGAAAAGGAGAGCGAACGGTTGTTTGTGGTGCTTCGATAGAAGCAAAAAAGTTTGGTTTAAAATCTGGGATGTCTACTTGGGAGGCTCTACGCCTTTGTCCGCAACTTATTATTATCCCTGCGACTTATGACCGTTACAGCTTTACTTCTAAGCGTATTTTTGATCTACTAGAGCGTTTTGGGCCTAAGGTAGATGTTTTTTCGATAGATGAAGCTTTTTTAGATTTAGGAACGGATATCTCCTGGGAAGAGGCGGGAAACTTAGGTATTAAGATTAAACAATTAATCCGGACTGAGATAGGGGAGTGGGTAAGCTCTTCCGTTGGTATCTCCTACGGTCGGGTATTAGCAAAGCTAGCCTCAGAGATGCAAAAACCAGATGGTTTAACAGTTATTAGACCGGAAGACTTTGCTCGTATTGCCGCAATTATGCCGATAGAAGAATTGTGTGGAATCGGTTTCCGTTTACGACCGCGTTTAAACAGAATGGGCATTAATACTATCGCTGAGATGGGACGGATGCCAAGAGATATGCTAATAACTGTTTTTGGCTTACATACTGGTTCCTGGTTGCATGATATCGGTAACGGTATAGACAACAATATTTTGCATTCTTGGCGAGATCTACCTCAGGAAAAATCTATAGGGCATTCTTACACCCTACCGCATAATATAAGTAACCTAAGTGACGTTAAGAAAGTTTTGCTTCTACTCTCTGAACGAGTTGGTGTTCGGCTACGAGCCAAGCGTTTGGTTGGTAAAACAATTTCAACATATCTTCGTTTTGAAGATGGATCCGGTTGGGGAGAGCGCCACACCCAAAAAGAGTATCTACTGGACGGTTACCAAATCTACCGAGCCGGAGAACGGCTCTTAAACGGCGCGAGCGTGTTAAAACCAGTTCGACTGGTAGCAATTACCATTAGTGATCTTGTAAGTCAGTACGAGGCAACTTCACCGTTGTTTGAGGCGACCCAGGCTAACGAAGAACTTGCCTTGGCTGTAGATAAGATAAACAACCGTTACGGTGAGTGGGCGGTTCACCGGGGCTTAATACATAAAATACGCCAGAGGATATTCAACCTGCCGGACGGCAGGGACAAGCGGAAATACGTCCCTGAAATCACCCATATAAATCCATTCACTAAACGAATCTAACCACCCCCACCTGCGGGGTGGGATATGATTAGGGGTTGTAAAATCTAAACCCTCGTCCGCACCCCAGGGGTGCGATTATCGTTTAAGTTTGTAATTTTGTCGCCAAAGAGGCAAAAAATGGGGTCGGAATCCTTGACTTTCTCGATTATATCTGATAAGATTTGTCCATCATCTGGGTGTAATTCCCAGCGCAAGGAGTTAGAAATGACAGGTATCATCTACGGTTGTCTCCTTATTGTCTCCGGTACGATTGCACTAGCAATAGTCGCCTACCGTGAGGGCAAAAAGGGAGATCAGGAGGTAGGCTGGCCCATGCCCATAAGTATAGCACTTATCGTTGTCGGATCTGTGATTTTATGGGCAGCCACTGACAGTATATATTCCAATCCCGACATCCCAATCGGGATGAAACTCACGGTTGCCGCTAGGTACGTGAGCGTCAATGGCGAAGAAAAGGTGGTCTTGCAGTGGCAGGAGGGCAAAGAAAAGCCCGACAACGAGTCGGTAGTCAGCACAAAGAAGCTGAAAACGGAAAACGACAGCGAGGTGCTGACAGTTGGCGAGACGATCGTTAAGCTCGACAATGGCAAGACCATTGTCCTGACAGCAGAGCAAACAAAGGCCGACCGGGCATTCCACTAATGTCTTACAGTCGTTCCACAACAACCCCGTGGCAATTCGCCGCGGGGAGTTTTTTATCCGCTATCCACCAGTATCCACAAAATTCTCGTCCCACCCCAAGAGAATTACTAATCTATTTTCGTTCGGAAATAGATTAGTAATATAAGTATTAAGTTTTGCCAGTTCGGCGTCGCCGATTCGGCACTTGACCCTCCTTCGCTAAAGCTCCGGCGGGGTCTGTGGCCTGCGTTGTAAACACAGGCCTTGACACGTTCGGTATTTGTTCGCTATCTTTATATAGTACTGTCCTGGGGCAAAGATTTGGGCTTTCGGACGTGTCGGAGCCAACCGTCAACTTGGTTCCCCGCACATTCTAAATGTCGCTCATTGGTTAAGAATTGTGCTCATGTGGGCGTCTCACAGGCCGTTTTGCTTGGTTCGCCTACTGGCGAAAAACGGCTGAGAGTCGAATAGCGATTGCCGCTGGAGCAACCGACTATGTACCGCGAGAGAATAATTCTTAGACAAGGAGGATCATGCTCACCCCAAAACAAAAACAAATTTTAGAGTTTATAGATAAGTACCTAGAGGTAAACGGGTACGCTCCAAGCTATAGGGAGATAGCCGACCACTTCGGTTTTTCGTCGGTAGCAACTGTTGCCGAACATGTAGATAATTTAAAAATTAAAGGATATCTCGCTAGCGGAGAAACTGGATATCGTTCGCTTAAGCCAATCGAAGTTGATGAGTCTAGCGCTTTCATGGGTTTCAATATCCCACTCTTCGGTGCTATCCAAGCCGGTAAACCAATCGAAGCTATCAAAACCAGCGAGTCTCTTGAGATACCACGAGACATGATGTCAAAGAATGTCTTTGCCTTAAAAGTAAAAGGGGATTCGATGATAGATGACGGTATCTTAGACGGTGACTACGTTGTTATAGAACCGTGCAACTATCCAAAGAATGGAGATATCGTCGTAGCCTTAATAGATAAAGATAACGTTACTTTAAAGCGTTTTTATCGCGAGAAAGACCATATCCGTCTCCAACCTGCTAACAAAAAATACCAACCGATAAGAGTTAAGAAAGTTACAATTCAAGGCAAGGTTAAGGGAGTTATTAGAAAGTTTAGCTAAAGGAAGGGGAGGGCTTGCAAGGCCCTCCGGTCGGCGAATGAGCCAGAGAGTACTGGGATTGGGTTTTCACACCCGCATTGTCGTTGGCTGGATTACGCCCAGTTGGATAATCTTAGCACAGTTTGAGCACTCATCTACACTAAAAACTTGTAACTCTTAACTTGTTGGTGGTATATGTCATTTATGCGTGTCCACAGTTCCCGAAAATTATTTTTGTTTGGACGGTACTCGTTAGCACTGCTCTTACCTAAGAAGTGGCTATCAGAGCTCGGAGTCAAAAGAGGGGAGTTAGTTTCGATGGAGTATGATCGTCGACGGAAACGAATTGTGTTGCGTTTCACTACGGCGCCCGAAGTACTTAGGTCGGATAGCGACAGACCACCCATATCTTCCAATCAAGACGGCTTAGAACCAATCCCACAAATCCAAAACTAGGTGCTACTATAAGACTATGGCACGAGATCTTGATTTTAGAGTCAGGCGCTCTGTGGTGAAGCCACTTGTTCAATCTGCTCCTATTAAGGTAGCTCCACCTAATCCTAAAAAGACTGGTTCCAACACCTTACTTTGGACAGTCCTTGTTTTATTGCTCGTTGCCGCAGGAGTTGGCATATGGCAGTTTAGCGTATCCACTGCTCCGTCAGTTTCATCTGTAAAAACTCCCGTTACTACTAAAGAGTCCTTACCCCCTGCAACCACTACCCCCACTAAAGTAGATAGCAGTATTCTGTCGCCCCAAAGCTCTTCACCTTTAGTTCAAATTTACGACTCTGGAGCTGGATCTACGGCCGTTGATAGCTTGGTAGATAAACTCAAAGCTCTTGGTTATAAGGTAGATAATTTAGATAAATCTCAATTCAACTACGATCGAACATATATCCGTTATAGAGCTGGAATGCAATCTGAAGCAGAAAAAATCCAGTCTACTATGCCAGAGCGGTTAGTTAGCTTGAAGGAGGTGGTATCTGCTGGCTTGTTTGACATCCTAATACTCTACGGCGTCAAGTAGTTTCAAAACCTGATATGCTAATTTATAGAAAGGAACTTTTTTAAAATGATTAATTATGATAACCAACGGGTTGGTGTTTTCGTTGATGTACAGAATTTGTATTACTCGGCTCGGGCAATGTATGAAAGTTACGTAAATTTCGGAAAAATTGTTGAAACTGCAATAGCCAAACGCCAGCCGATCCGCATTATTGCTTATGTTATTAAATCTGACGCCCCGAAAGAACAGGGATTCTTTGATGCTTTAGCTAATTTCGGAATTGAACTTAATTCAAAAGATATTCAGATTTTCGCCGGTGGGGCCAAGAAAGGGGACTGGGATGTTGGAATTGCGGTTGATGCTATAAAAATTGCGGACAGACTAGATGTGGTTGTCTTAGTTACTGGGGATGGCGACTTTACTCCTTTGGTTTCTTATCTTAAAGAAAACAAAGGTTGTCGTGTTGAAGGCATGTCGTTTGGTCGCAGTACTTCCGCAAAACTTATTGAGTGTTTAGATAAATTTACAGACTTGGACGCTGAACCAAAACAGTACTTAATCCGTTAAAATAATGCTTAAGGTTCAAGACCTTGTTGCTAAATCTACCAGAGAGCGTCTTGAAGGCCTTAGCTTCAAGGTTGAGCCAGGTGAGGTTTTGGCGATTCTTGGATCTGGTGATTGTGGGAAACATTTGCTTGGACAAGTAATAGCCGGGACTCACAAACCGCTTCATGGAGAGATTTCTATCAACCGCTACCGTCTTGGTACTGGTAGCGACAAAGCTCGAATCCAGCTCGGTTATCTACCCAATCCTGCGCCAAATGAAGATTTTCTTACGGGCTACGAACTACTAGACCTTATTGGCTCAATTTACCATCTAGCACCAACTGCCCGAGCCGAAAGAATCCAATTTTTGATTGACTTACTTGAGATCGGGCCATCGGTGTATTCAGTATTAGAGACAGCCTCAGCAGACGTTCGTCAAAAAGTTGCTCTTGCCTGTGCAGTTATCCACAGCCCTAAGCTCGTTATCTTAGACGAACCAACTCAAATGCTTGACTTCAATGGACCGAGAATAGTAGGGGAGCTAGTCCGATCACTTACCGAATCCAGCAGCTCTGTAGTACTAATCACCGATAATCTCGAATTTGCCCAAGATCTAGCTGATCATTTCTTAGTGCTGGCCAACGGACAAAAGCTCATCGAAGGGACAATGGCCCAGCTACTAAACCAGTCGCATCCGCATACACGAACCTTACGTGGCGTCTTGGAAGCCGTTGGGCGCTAAAGATGCAAACTAGCAGCCACCACTGGCAAGCTTGGCTTAAACCTGCTTTCTCTCGCTTGAATACAGCAGATTGGCTAACATTGTTTCTTTTAGTTATTTTTGGATGGTTAGCCTCCCAGGTAGTGAGTGTGATTAACCCCGAATCTACTGTTGTGGCTAAATTTTTCCCACTTTTTCTTTCTGGGGCTGTGGTAGCTGGATATTGTTACCGCCTATCTCCAAAACAAGACCAAGTCTCTTTGGTCGCCCCCTCGACAGCTTGGTTAACAATTACCAAAGCAACTGGGTTAACGGTTCTGTTGATCGGTCTACCGCTTGTAGTGCTAATGTCTGCTCAAAGTACTTCTAACGGTTTGGCTTGGTTGAGGGTCTTAAGTACCTTACTTATGGTACTAAGCTTAACTACTATCGGGACACTTGGTAGTCAGCTACTTAAACGGTGGGGAATACCGCTCTTGCTTGTTGCCCTTTGGTGGTTGCTGTTTGGTAGTAATCATATTGTCGAAAATTTAGTTCAGGCGATGTTGTTAAATAATCTTGGGACCCAGTTAATTGTCTTAATGGTTGCGGTTGGTTTGGTTGGAGTAACGGCTTCGTTAGTAGAGCTCACCAAGCCGTGGCAACGCCAAATTGAACAATTTAATTTCACAAAAACTTGGTCTTTTGTTAGACCGATGCCTAGTTTTACTGGAATGGGAAGTTTGTTAATTGTTAGTTTACTGCGAGTTATTAGGGACAAGGTTTTTCTAATCTACCTAGGAAGTTTTACGGCCCTACTACTGTCACGTATCTTAATGAGCGACTGGCCCGTTAATTGGTTAGTAATTATAGGAGTTGGCTTAGCTGGTTTATCAGTACTAGTTGTCTCTCGTTTAGTTAAATTCTCTAATTCGTTTTCACTACAATACGCCCATCTCCCGATAGGCCCCGGGCAGATAGAATTCGTTGGTTTTTTTGCCGGACTAATTCTAATTGCTGCTATAAGCTGGATAATACTTTGGGGGTTGTTTGGTGTCACGGCCGAGATAATGGTTCGACTACTCTTAGCAATATTGAGCAGCTATGGAGCTGGATTTTTAGTAAGTCTATCTGCAAAAAAAGTTGAACACAGTGGGTTTTTTGATAGTACTTGGCACCTAGTAGGTCAGATGCTTTTATTTACTCTTGTTTTTATCTGCTCTCTTCAGTTACCTCTATCTGGAGCATCATTTTCGTTACTGGCGACAATGCTTTTAGTTATAGTTACTACCTGCTACCAGGTGACACGCACTTGGGTTACAATCAAATCATGATAAAGGTAGTTATTTGGATAATGATCGTTTTCTTGATTTTGGGCTCGGTCGTTTTTGGCATCGGGTTAACTCGTTAAAGCGACTATGCCAATAAGTGTACCGGCTTGGTTAGAATCACTCTCTAAAGATTTTTCTGGTTCCGGACATCAGCTTCATTTAGTTGGAGGAGCAGTTCGTGATGAATTATTAGGAAAAGTTGTGGGGGAGTGGGACCTGGCTAGCGACGCTAAGCCGTCGGAAGTAGAACAAATCTTACGCAAGAGAACTAAGAAAATCGGGCTGATCGGAAAACATTTCGGCACTGTTACCGCCGACCTGGAGGGCCGTCAGGTCGAGATCACGACTTTCCGTGGCGAAAGCTATGAAGAGTCTAGCCGAAAGCCAACGGTCAAATTTGGTAAATCGATCGACGAAGATCTTTCTAGGCGAGATTTCACGATAAATGCCATCGCATATGACCTAACTCATCCTCGGTTGCTCGATCCTCACCACGGTCAAATTGACTTAGAAAAAAGAGTTATTAGAGCCGTTGGTGATCCCGAGAGTCGTTTTAGAGAAGACCCGCTCCGGATGCTACGTGCGATACGCTTTGCTGTAACGCTTGATTTTGAGATTGAGCGAAAAACCTTTGAGGCAATATCTCTCGAGAGGGAACATTTTGCAATTCTTTCCGCTGAACGGATATCCCAAGAAATGGATAAGATTTTACTTACCAGTAAACCAAGCAGGGGAATAGATCTATTAGTTGAGAGTGGTTTGATTAACTACATCTTGCCGGAGTTGATACCTTGTATTGATCTGGAGTTCGACCCAAGTGAACATAAAGATATTTATGGCCATATTCTACAAGTGCTCGATCAAACACCGGCCAAACTAGAGTTGCGCTGGTGTGCTCTTCTGCACGACATTGCTAAACCCTTAACTCGCCAAAAAATTGGTGGTGAATACCACTTTTTGGGCCACGAAGTTGTAGGATCACGGCTTACTAAGGATATTTTACGACGCCTAAAGTACACAGGCGAATTCGTGGATTACCTCTCTAAGCTTGTCTATTTACACCAACGTATTCCTAATAACGACGGGCTTTGGACTGACGGAGCGGTTCGACGCTTTGTGCGCGATGCCGGAGATACGCTTGATGACTTATTTGTATTTGCTACATCCGACTCCACGGGAGCAAATGAACGAAAACTCGAAAAGTATAAAAAGATGCGATCTGAGCTAAGAGAGCGGATTGTTGAATTAGAAAAACAAGCTGAAATTGCTAAGATTCATAGCCCCCTTGACGGAGAAGAGTTGATGGCAATGTTCCACCGTCCAGCTGGACCGTGGATAAAAACCATTAAAGAGCATCTATTACAACTCGTACTTGACGGTAAACTCGACCAAGAAGATAAAAAAAACGCCGAGCAGATTGCCAAACAGCTAGCTAAGTCTTAGTAGGTGCTTGGCGCGAATTGTATTGTCTGATAGCGTGGAGCTATGGAGGGGGAAACGAGCCGTTTTAAACTGTTTTTCATAAATCACAGGAAACTTTTTTTGATAGTGTTGCCAGTAGTTATTGTCGTGGCCGTTGCTGCCATTTTCTGGTTTGTGACTAAGCAGGCCCCCGCTGAAGATACAGCAACCGTTACTACAAAAAAGAAAGCCTCCACGACCCAAACCGCCAGCCTCACTAACGGGGCTTTAGTTTCGGCAGATTTAGCTAACCGCCATCCGGTAGCGGTTATGATAGAGAACTCACCTGACGCCCGACCACAAGCCGGACTAACCAGTGCTGACATTGTTTATGAGGCAGTTACAGAAGGTGGAATCACACGTTTCATGGGAATCTTTTCTCAGAACTATCCGACTAAGGCTGGGCCAGTAAGGTCGGCTCGATCGTATTTTATTGATTGGTTAAGTGAATACGATGCTTTCTACGCCCATGCAGGAGGGTCTCCAACTGCATTGTCGCGTATTAGTTCATACAGTATTAAGGATTATCCCCACTCAAACGATGCGTACGTCCGGATCCCACAAGCTGGCGTGGCGAGTGAGCATACTTTGTTTGTAGATGTTTCTAAAATTTATAGTTTAGGAGTTAGCAATAAAAAATGGCCCGAAACTTACTCCACTCCAAGCTGGAAGTTTAAAGAAGATGCTAAGACTTTTGGCACGACTCCTAAGATAACTCTTAACTTTTCTACCTCCCAGTTCCAAGTGATCTGGACACACGACCCAGTCACTAATACGTACAATCGGGTTATGAACGGTGCCTCACATAAAGATCGGGTCTCTGGAGAACAAATTACCGCAAAGACTGTTATAACGATGACTGTTAATCACTCCGCCAATGCGCCGTATGCAGGAACTGGCAAGGAATCTGAATGGACAATGACTACCGTAGGCTCTGGAGCAACTAGTGTCTTTGAAGACGGTACCCGTACTGACGGGACATGGAAAAAACCGTCTCGTTTAGAGAGAACTAGATTCTATGACGGTCAGGGAGCCGAAATTCCACTTAATCGCGGGAAGATCTGGATAGAGGTTCTGCCGCAAGATGGTTCGATAGTGGCGCCGAGTGCGTAATCGACCGCTGTTTTAGTTTAAATAGTATGAAGAAGCCCGCCGTACCATTGCTGGCCGTGCGGGCGAACTGCCTGGAGATTCTCAAATGCGTCGTCCATCCGTTTGGTTTGGTGCAAGCACCAGCCGCATAGGGTAAGAGTTACGCGTGTATGTGGTCGATGACCACTTCCAGACTCGACAATACTACCTTAATTAGAGTCCGATGTCAATGGTTTTGGGTCCATTTTTTATACAAAAAGCCCCCACATTTCTGCAGGGACTTTTTGTTTGTTCGTTTCGCGAGTGTTAGCCACCAATGGAGGCGGCAATCCGTTTGACATGCGCTACGTAGCTCAGGGAATGATTGTAGCGAAGCAAAGCTCCGTCAATATTTCCTGAAGCAGCACCGTTAACCGCTAAAAGTTTAGCAGCGCCAAACAGACTATCCCGGGCGTCGTTAATATTCTTAACGCCGTCACCGTTACCGTCTTGAGCATAAGCTCGCCATGTACCTGGCATGAACTGTAGCGGTCCTTGAGCACCGGCATAAGATCGAACAGCGGTACTCATCTGAGTACCAGATTCAACCTTCCATACAGCCCAAAGCAACTTCCAGTCAATTCCCCAGGTCTGAGCGGCTTTTTGAGCCCAAGCTCGTTTTTCTTCGTCGGTGCTACTTATCGGTGTTTGGACGATAGCGGTAGCCAATCGGATTTCCTCTTGCTTCTTAGCAATTTGGCGAGGGGATTGGCGAATTTCGACGGAGAATTTAGATTGCTCAATCTGAAGATCTTGACCAACTGTTACGTTAGTAACAATCGGTTCAACTGGGACGACATTACTGTCGGCCGCGTTAACAGAAAGAGCCGGGATAATAGTCCAGACGGCGATCATCGTTAAGATGAAACGTCGACTGTCTCGCGATTTTTTAACGAACTTAGAGATCCTCCCTTGAAGTTTGGTCAAACGACCAAACAAGGTTTTTTTCATATCTAACTCATTGCATCCTCTGGTTATACTTCCTGCATCGGTTACCCAATGACTAACGGAAAAGCTTCCCAGCGGAAGTAATGAGAATTTTAATGGAAAGAAAAGCATATGTCAAGAGATTCGCGAGTGATAAATTATTAAGCAAAAGAAGGGATCCTGATCAAAAAATGGCCGTCCTATGGACGGCCTAACAATAATCTCAGACGGGAAAAGCAAGGCCGGTTACTCGTCGATCTCGAGCCATTAGCCAATAGACACGGCACAATGCTGTCTCCCCACAGTCGGGTGAAATTGGGAATGATTTCTCACGCTTCAGATCGAGAGTGGGAAAGAACCGATTCAACTCACGGCCATATGTCGCCGGGAAAATCCTGATGTATGTACCCGATCCGTTGAGCCGATAAGTGTAATATGAACCTCTGCCTGGCTTTTTTCCCGCCTCCCATTTGATACTCATCTGTATTGCTTGTGGCAGATAGAGTTCAAGCCTACCGTTCGGTAAAGGGTAAGCCTTTGAATAGCCTGCGATGGTCTCGTTGTACATCTGCCAGAACTCTTCCGAGAGCTCCTCTCGGCTAGTCTCACCCGCCACTATTCGTAACTGATTGAGTTGATGGCGATATTTGCGAGTTAGTAAGACCCTTTCGACACTCTCTGGGTATGGCAACAGCTCCCGATTTGGCACTTCAACCCTGCTGATGATTCTTCTCTTTGCACCAGCATCTCTAGTGATAGACGGAAGGATAATTTCAATCCCATCTTCAGCCCCTTCAACGAATGGAAGGTAGGAGAATACTGTCGCCCCGAGTCTCGTAATCTGCCCACGATACCTTTCCCGCCACTCTTCAGAAAGGAGGCAGATTGGATACCAGTAAATGAGGGCTGTTCCCCACGACTGTTCACTACGATTTAGCATATTAATGTCCTTGTAGACGAGTCTACGGACGGAATAATATCAAGGCTTTTTTCAATAGTCAAGCGAGGCGAATGTATTTTTGATATGCTACTTCAGATGGACAAGTGTTTGTTCTGTCAAATTATTGCCGGCAAATTGCCTTGTGAAAAGGTAATCGAAACCAGCCACTACATGGCCTTCAAAGATATCCATCCCAAAGCACCTGTCCACGTTCTAATTGTTCCTAAGCGTCACGTTGAACGACCAGAAGAGTTGCGAGCAGAAGAACTGCACGATATGTTTCTTGGTAGCGAAGAGGTCGCTCAAATCCTTGGAGTTAAAGAAACTGGCTACCGATTATTATTTAATGTTGGGTCACACGCGGGACAAGAGATAGTTCACGTACATCTTCATTTGCTTGGTGGCGCTCCTGCAAAGAATATGTACTAGCTTGTTCTAAGATTATGAGCCTTAAGATAGAGACTTAAGATGAAATATGATGCAGTATTGGTTCTCGGTCGAGGTGTGTATAAAGACGGCTCATTCCCCGAAAGTGCAAAGTCCACCATAGAGAAGAGGAGATAATCCCGCTCTAGCAGGTTAGGTCTTGACGGCAAGTGCCCCGAATGTTACTCTTGAGTAACTAAAACGCCCTGTGAGGCCTCTGGCATTTGCAGGGCTTTTTGAATACTCTAAATACAGATGAGTCAACGGGTTAAAATCGTCATTGACGGTAGTAATTTCTACTTCAAACTGAAGGACTTAAAGCTAAACAAACTGCTTAGTTTTGACTTTCGAGCATTTACTGAGTTTCTCGCAGGTAAAGATAAGATCATCGATGCTTGCTACTACGTCGGTAGAATCCGTCAAGACGGCACAAAGAAAACTGAAAAGCTGTTTGCTAGTCAGCAAAAACTGATTGCGGTTTTGAAAAAATCTGAGATTCGCTACAGTTTTGGTTACTTAATGAAAACTAATGGGAGATATCATGAGAAGGGTGTTGACGTTCAGATGGCCACAGATTTACTGGCGTCAGCCTACGAGAAGACTTGCGATAGAGTAATCTTAGTTTCTTCAGACACAGACTTGTCTCCTGCGATTAATAAAGCTCGAAGCAGGAGGATGAAGATTGAATATATTGGCTTCGCTCACCAACCTAGTAACGGAATGATTAGCTTCTGCGATTCTTACCGGCTATTAAGCAGCGATGAGGTCAGTAAATTCACGCTCTAGCTCACTATTAGATTTGAGAGTATTGTCGAGACATGATCACACAAGAACAGAAAGAAACTCTTGTTATTGAAGCAAAGAAAGCTCTAAACAACCGGTACCCAAAGAGCGACAATTCTGTTATTTATTCAGCTGCAGTGCTTACAAAAACTGGCCAGATATATTCGGCCAGTAATTACTCGTCCGAAACTGGAAGTTTAACGTTGCACGCTGAACAGTCCGCCCTAGCTCACGCCGCAGCTCACGGAGAAGGGGAGATTGTCGCAATTGCTGTTACTGGTACCGAAGACTTAAAAACAGGTGAGTTCATTCCTCCTTGCCATATGTGCAAACAGTTACTTTGGGAAAGTCGTCTCAACTCTAATGTGCCTATGCTAATCATTCTGGCTAATAACCATGACGAGGTAAAAGAAGTTGATCTGGATGAAATGATGCCCTTCCCTTGGCCAGCTAAACCATGAGGTAGTGATATACTCAGCTCATGGGTAGCGGACTCGACCATCTTCAACTCCAGGCCGAAAAAATCAAAGAATATAAGTCGTTGACAGAGCCCTACGAAAACAACGTAGCTGGGCTACGGATAGTGGTTTACCCAAAAGTTTACACAGGCGGCACCGACAGCAAGATACTAAGCGAGACGATGAAAATAAACTCAGGAGATCATGTTCTCGACCTATGTACAGGCACCGGAATCGTTGCGCTGAAGGCAAAACAGCTTGGAGCGGATCTTGTTATTGGTACCGATCTGAATCCAGAAGCAGTTAAAAATGCGACTGAAAATGCTCGTCTGCTGAAAATGAAAAACATTAAATTCGTCGAAGGTGATCTCTTCGCCGATATTCAAGAAAAGTTTAACGTAATTACGATGAATCCACCCTATACAGACCACAAGACACAGGACAAGACCGAGATTTGTTTCTGGGACGAAAACAATTCTGCTACAAGAGGTTTGTTCGAAAACTTTAGAAAATACTTGAAGCCTGAGGGCCGAGTTTACTTGGCCTGGAGCGACTTTGCTACCCAAAACTTGTTAGAGAAGCTAGCAAATGAAAACCAGGTAAGACTAGAGTTGCTCGTAGAGGAGGTGGGGAAGTCTGGACTAACATTCCTAGTTTACCAACTAGTCCCTCTATAAGTCGACATTGGCCATCGCAAGCAGCAAAAAACTCTTAACTTCTTGCTCACTAAGTGCTACAATTTAAAAACTAATGGCTGAATACAGCGAAGAAAAAAGAGCCCTACCCGTAGAAGTCGTATTACGACGTTTTTTCCGTGACGTCCAACAGTCTGAGATCATGACTGAGATAAAACGACGTCGTTTCTTCGAGAAAAAGCCAACTCGTTTTAAACGCCGCCAATCTGCTCAAGCACGAGCAGTCCGCCGAAGAGCTTTCCGAACTTTCTAATGTCCCTCCAGACGACCCTGGAAGCTGACTTGTTAGCCGCCCTCAAATCTGGTGATAATTTTTCACGAGATACTCTACGTTTGCTTAAATCTAGTATTAAAAATGCAGAAATTGAAGCTGGCCAAGCGCTTTCTGACGAACAGATCATTTCCATAGTCCAGAAAGAAGTTAAGAAGCGTGTTGAAGCCGAAACGCTTTTTAAGCAAGCAAACAAAGCAGACCTGGCCGCAAACGAAGCTGCCGAAGCCGAACTTCTTAAAAAATATTTACCCGAGCAGATGGATGAAGAGGGGATTAAGGCTGTAGTAACTGAATATCTCTCATCAAATCCAACTGAAATTAGTCAAATGGGTACTGCTATGGGGGCCTTGAGCTTCAAACTCAAGGGTCAGGCAGATATGGGGTTAGTCTCAAAAATTTTACGTGAGCAGATCCAGAACGGCTAATATGGCCGAGCTACACATACTCTGGCAAAACTCTACTAATATTTCTCTAGATCAAAAAGAAATCGAGCAACATCTGCTCGAAGTATTGCTACGCCTGAAAGCGGTTGATAGAGTAGAGATAGAGATATCATTAGTAACCGACAAGGAGATTAAAGCACTGAAACAACGTTTTTTTGGAATTAATGAGCCAACCGACGTGCTTAGCTTTGCTTATGAGGGCAAAATAGAAAGTTTAACTGGTTCGATTGCTATTAGTCTAGATACCGCGTCTAAACAAGCCAAGACGGCTGGCATTAAGTTAATCGAAGAAGTTAAGATGCTTGCCAGCCACGGATTACTTCACTTACTAGACTTTAACCACAGATGAGTATTTTGGGAGGGAAATGGCAAAAGATCCGTTAGTTGTTGGCCTCGACATCGGAGCTTCTAAAATTGCCGTTTGCGTTGGTAGTGTTACCGAGGGAGTAGTTTCTCTAATGGGTGTTACTTCCGTAACTCATGGTGGAATGAAGAAGGGGATGATAGTAGATATCGAAGAAACTGTTAGCGCTCTTTCTCAGGCACTTGAAGAAGCAGAAAAAATGTCTGGTTTTCCACTAGCCCACGCTTACATTTCTATTAACGGATCTCATGTCTCCGCCCAACCAGCCAAAGGAGTAGTGGCAGTAGCTCGACCTAACGGCGAGATACAGGCCGAAGATGTAGGTCGTGTAATCGATGCCGCTAAAACCATTGCCTTACCTCAAAACCGTGAACTAATACATACTTTTCCTCATCACTTCACTGTTGACGGCCAAGATGAAATTCGTGACCCAATAGGGATGAATGGAATCCGCCTAGAAGTGGATTCTTTGATAATTAGCGCCTCTTCTGCCGCGTTACGTAATTTAATAAAAACCGTTGAGCAGGCTGGAATCCAAATTGATGGCCTTGTTTACGCGCCCCTTGCTACCGCTCGGGCTTTGACAACAAAAAAACAACGTGACTCTGGTGTGGTGGTGATTGATCTTGGTGCCGGCACAACTGATTTTGCCGTTTACGAAGAAGGGGAGCTTATCCACTGCGCAACGTTGCCGGTTGGATCAATGCACATTACAAATGACATCGCCATTGGTTTACGAACTAACCTTGATGTTGCCGAGGCTATCAAGACTAAGTACGGCACAGTTCTTCCAGAAAAAATCCGTGAATCAGAAACCATTAATCTTTCATCACTTGATCCAGCTGAGGACGAAAAAGTCTCACGTCGACAAATTTGTGAAATTATAGAAGCTCGTGTTGCCGAGATTTTTCATTTAATTAGAGAGCAATTACAAGCCATCGGTAAAGATGCACTTCTTCCCGCTGGTGCCGTTTTTACAGGAGGCGGATCAGATATAGAAGGCTTAACTGAACTGGCCCGCAAAGAGCTTCGACTACCTGCTACAGTTGGTTTTCCCACTGCCCAATTTTCGGGCATGCTTGACAAGCTTGATAATCCGATTTACGCTTGCGCCGTTGGGCTGGTTCTCTGGGGAGTGGAGGAGAATCAATCCGGACACGGGAACATTAGATACGATTTCGGAAAAATGGGGGGGATATTTGACCGATTTCGTGGGATTCTACGAAATTTTAGTAATTAATCTAGGTTACGCTAAAAAAACAAAACAACCCCATAAATGAATAAAGACACGCTCGACACCTTCGCCAGTATTAAGGTTTGTGGTATTGGAGGCTCCGGCGGTAACGCCGTTTCTCGTATGATAGCCGCTCGAGTTAGAGGGGTTGAATTTATTGCTATAAACACAGATGCCCAGGCGCTTTCTAGTAACCCTGCACCAATTAAAGTTCAGATCGGTAAAGAAACTACTCAGGGCTTAGGAGCCGGAAGTGATACTGAAGTTGGTCGCAAATCTGCCGAAGAAAACAAAGACGAAATCTATGAAGTCCTTAAGGGAGCTAATATGGTTTTTGTTACTTGTGGTGCTGGTGGCGGAACTGGTACAGGTGCCGCTCCTCTCGTAGCACAGATTGCTAAAGAGCTTGGTGCCTTAACTGTCGGTGTTGTTACGAAACCGTTTAGCTTTGAAGGTTTACGACGCAAGAAAGTTGCAGAACTAGGTATCGAAGAACTTCGAGAAAAAGTTGACACCTTAATTATCATTCCAAACGATCGTTTATTACAGGTAATAGACAAAAAAACCTCTATGACTGATGCCTTTGGTATTGTTGATGATATCTTACGCCAAGGTGTTCAGGGAATTTCTGAGATTATCGTTGTTCCGGCTATTATCAACGTCGACTTTGCTGATGTTCGAACAATTATGAAAGATGCTGGTTCGGCCTTAATGGGTATTGGACGAGCTTCTGGTGAGAGCCGAGCGATAGAAGCTGCTCGTCAAGCAATAGACTCGCCATTACTTGAGCTTTCTATCGATGGAGCACGAGGTATCCTTTACAACATTACCGGTGGACCAGATATGACCATGTACGAAGTAGAGGAAGTATCTAAGGCTATTACTGAAGCGGCTGACCCAGAAGCAAACGTTATCTTTGGTGCTACCGTTGACGAATCTATGTCCGGTGAAATAAAAGTAACCGTTATTGCAACTGGTTTTGAAAACGAAATTGTTAAACCAGCTCCTAAGCAGAGAGGCCGTTTTGGTAGCGAAGAGCCAGGAAGTTTTGGGGCTACTCTTTCCGTACCGCAAGCGCCAACAGTTTCTAGTATTCCTTTCTTTGGTCGCCAGG
Source organism: Candidatus Berkelbacteria bacterium (assembly GCA_030650195.1). Classification (GTDB taxonomy): domain Bacteria; phylum Patescibacteriota; class UBA1384; order 2-12-FULL-50-11; family 2-12-FULL-50-11; genus JANLIQ01. Next base: position 23,422 of record JAUSEP010000037.1, read on the forward strand.
CCCCCTCTCAAGTACAGCCGTCATTCCCGGCCGAGATCGAGCCAAACGATAACACCTTCGTTACTAAGAACCACAATCGACCAGAGATGAAGGAAGAGCCAGCCGACGAAGACGAGCTGGATGTTCCTAGCTTTATACGAAGAAAACTCCGTCAGTAACCTTCAAATAGTCTGGGGCCCTTGTACCGAGACCGGGTTTAGACCAGTGGTTAATTTTTCGTATTAGAGTCTTGACTTTTTGGAGCTAAAAGCTGATAATACGTCCAGCTCTTGTGAGCAATTTCGCCCTGAGGAGGGAAAGCGATGAAGAACCTTAACTCGTCAACCGTATTCATTAGTGCATTCGCCGGATTTCTTTTGGCGCTTGCGCTCATGTACTGGACCGCGAAGCCCGACAAAACCGGATACCTGGCTGACGCCAGCGACAGAGTTGGCAAACCCGCACCAAAACGAACGATCACCGGCAACAAAGGCGAGAAGATCGTGATTTCGGAGGAAATGGCCGCCGAGGGGAACGTGGACTTCGATGTCAACAAGCAGGTCTCTTACGGCAAGCATTACTTCGAGAAGGATGACCTCATCGGAACGAGCACTTACGACTACCAACCCAACGGGCTGGTTAGGGATCTACTCAACGTCCCCGGCGTCGTCAAGCTCGACATCGATGTCTATACGATCTCGGTCAACATCGGCACAGCCTTTGATTCCCGCAAGGTTTCGGAAAAGCTCGTGGCGATATTGAAGGAATGGCTGAAAAAGCCAGCCGTCGTCTATGAAGATGAGGTTCCGAAGCCGAAAGAGCGACCGACTCCAACAAGTAGAGGTCCGGGCGGATACCCGTTTTACGGCTCCTAACCTGATCGAACCCAGATCAATTGCGGCTACCCTCACGGGCGGCCGCATTTCTTTTACCCGTAACTTTCCCGTACAATTCCCGTAAAATATGCTCTTGACAAGACAAGGTGAGGGCATGGTACGGTAGTTTCCTACGTCTAAAAATTAAAGGAGGGTAAGTGATGGCAAAAAAAGAAAAAAACGAAAGATTAAGTGAAATTGCTCTGAAGCCTGTTGAAATTTCTGCCGAACTACCCGAAAAAGATAATGTGGGGAAAAAACTTGGTCTTAAAGTTTCTCGTCGTTTCACTAAACCTGGAGAAAATGTTTTTGATACCGTCCAATGGGACAAACGAACTACGACTATAAGCGACGAAAAAGGAAATGTTATTTCTCAGATTACTGACGTAGAAGTACCAACAACATGGACTCAACTTGCAACGGATATTTTAGCTTACAAATATTTGCGTAAGGCCGGTGTTCCAACTAAAGAGGGGAGAGAAGTTTCGTTGAAACAAGCGGTCTATCGTATTGCTCACACCATTGCTGATTTTGGTGAAAAATTTAATTATTTTGCTACCGATGAAGACAGAGTTAACTTCGAAGAAGATTTAACCCATATCTTAGTAAACCAAAAAGCTGCTTTCAACTCTCCTGTTTGGTTTAACTGTGGTTTGTACCATCAGTATAAGATCGCTGGTTCCGGCGGTAGTTTCTACTGGGACTTCCAACAAGAAAAAGTCATAGAGACTAAGGACTCCTACCGTAACCCACAGTGTTCAGCGTGTTTTATTCTTTCGGTAGAAGATTCGCTTGACGGAATCTTCAATTTGTTAAAAACCGAGTCTCGTGTCTTTAAGTTTGGCTCTGGTACAGGCGCTAACTACTCTCGACTACGTAGCAAGTACGAACGCTTAAGTGGTGGCGGTACTTCCAGTGGCATGATGAGCTTTTTGAAAGTGTTTGACCGTGCTGCCGATGCCGTCAAATCTGGTGGGACAACTCGTCGGGCCGCTAAAATGGTGGTCGTAGATATGTCGCACCCAGAAATAGAGGACTTCATCAACTGGAAAGTTAGAGAAGAAAAGAAAGTCTTGGCGTTGATTGAAGCTGGCTACTCGACTGATTTTAACGGTGAGGCCTACCATACAGTTTCAGGCCAGAACTCCAATAACTCTGTTCGTATTACTGACGAGTTCATGGAAGCAGTTGCCAATGACGGTGAGTGGACAACTCGTTACGTTGGTAACGGCGAACCACACAAAACATACAAAGCTCGAGATTTAATGGATCAGGTAGCTAAGGCCGCCTGGCAGTGCGCTGACCCGGGCGTGCAGTTCGACACAACGGTTAACAAATGGCACACCTGTCCCAATACCGACAGAATCAACGCCTCTAACCCCTGTTGTATTACTGGCGATACTTTAATTGCCGTTGCTGATGGTCGTAACGCTGTTCCAATTAAAGACTTAGTCGATACGGAAGTACCGGTCTACAGTCATAACCATCGAACCGGTAAAACCACCGTGGCGAGAATGTGGAATATCGGGATAAAGCGACAAAACGCCCCTATTTACGAAGTCTTGCTCGATGACGGCACAACTTTCAGGGCTACTGATGACCATTTGATTATGCTTCGTGACGGTTCATATCGTATGGTTCGCGACCTCGTCGCCAAAGACTCACTGATGCCATTCCACTCCAAGGTACTCGCCCCAGCTAAAAATCGAACTAAGCGCCGCTATTTCTGGTCCGGCCAATCGTGGCTACCGCAGTATCGAGCCGTTTGGCAATACTTTAACGGTAAGCAACCAGCGGGCACACATATTCATCATCAGGACTTCAGTGCTTTAAATGACCTAATCGATAATCTACTCCTCTTATCGATGGAGGATCATCAGGCGATTCATCGAGACAGTATGCTCGGCGATAACAATCCCGCTCGACGGCTAATGAATGACCAATGGCGAGCCAACATTGCCGAAGCGGTTCGGGGAGAGAAAAATGGTAACTTTGGACACATCCATAGCCAAGAAACACGAGAAAAAATGCATCAGCAAGCAATGCTACGTTGGTCGCAACCGGAAGAACGTCAGAAATCAAGCGAAAATGCATCAAGATGGATGGCGGCGGCCAAGGCCGAAGGACGACGAGTGGGCCGAGTCCCAGGACAACGGTTTGAACGTTGCTGTCCGATCTGCCGACAAAATTATCTAACTGCCCGACCGGAACAAATTTTCTGCTCTGTTACATGCAAGCTAAGCCCGGAAGGAATTCAGATGTATGGCCCGAAGATTTGGGAATTTAATCGCGGCCGTCACCTCACCGAGACCCAGAAAGCTAAATTAAGTGTTGCCCTTAAGCTCGTCAGCGACCCTATTGCTAAGGGCCGCGCCGCTAAAGTCGCTCACCGCAACCATATCCTGCGAGCAGCCAAGTTACTGATCGACAATAACATCACGCCAGACTTAGAGGACTGGGATAATTTCGCCGAGCAAGCTCGTCGACTTGGTGCCAGTCGTGTCCCTCGTGCTAGTATTGCTAAACAATACTTTATTAATAACAAGCAGTTCGTAGAGGCGGCAACGCTTAATAACCACAAGGTGGTATCGGTTAACTTCGCCGGTTACGAGCACGTCTACGACGGAACGGTCGACCAGCATCACAACTTCGCCATCCTGACTTCCACCACCAGCTCGTGCGTTGAAGGTACTAGTAATTACTCGGGCATTTTCATCCATAATTCAGAATATATGTTCCTAGACTCGACTTCATGTAACCTGGCTTCGATAAACTTAGTTAAATTTACCGATGACAAAGGTAACTTTGATGTTGAGGGCTACCGACACGCTTGCAAGATTATGTTTATCGCTCAAGAAATTGAGGTTGATCTTTCTAGCTACCCAACTGAAGCTATTACTAAAAATAGTCATGAATACCGTCCGCTAGGATTAGGTTACGCCAATCTCGGTACAATGCTGATGCTTAAGGGGGTTCCTTACGACTCACCAGAAGCGCTAGCTACTGCTGGAGCGCTTAGTGCCATTATGACTGGGCACGCCTACAAAACCTCAGCTGAGATGGCAGCTGTTAAAGGTGCTTTCGAAGGATTCGCCAAAAATAGAGCTCCAATGCTTAATGTTATGAAAATGCATCGTCAAGCGGCTTACGCCATTAATGAGGCAAACTGCCCGGATAACCTACTCGTTGCGGCTAGACAGGATTGGGACGAAGCAGTTGCATTAGGGGAGCAGTTCGGGTACCGCAATAGCCAGGCCACGGTAATTGCCCCGACTGGCACCATAGGGCTTCTACTTGACTGTGACACAACGGGAATTGAACCAGATTTCGCCTTAGTTAAGTTTAAAAAGTTAGCTGGTGGTGGATCGATGAAAATTGTCAACAATGCCGTTAAACAAGCCTTAAGCAATCTTGGCTATAACCAAGACCAACAACAAGAAATTATAGATTACGCCCTTGGGGTTGGAAGATTTATCGAAACAACGCCGATCAACCGTTCTAGCCTATCCTCTAAAGGCTTAACTCCTGATGAGATAGATAGGGTTGAGAAAACCTTGGCTGCCGCTTTTGATATTAGCTTCTCCTTTAACAGAATGGTGTTAGGAGATGACGTCTTCGACCGTCTCGGTATCACTCAAGAAGAAGAGAAGCGACCAAGCTTCTCGTTACTCGGTAAATTAGGCTTTACTGAAGACGAAATCTTTAAAAGTAACTTGGTCGTCTGTGGCTCTCAAACCCTAGAAGGAGCACCGCATCTGAAAGCTGAACATCTGCCAGTCTTTGACTGTGCCAATCGTTGTGGACCAACTGGAACCCGTTTCATTGAACCGCTTGCTCATGTGCGGATGATGGCCGCCGTTCAACCGTTTATCTCTGGCGCCATCTCTAAGACCATTAACTTACCCAACGAAGCAACGCTACAGGATGTTGAACAAGTTTATGCCGAATCTTGGAAGCTTGGTTTAAAAGCCTTAGCTCTTTACCGAGATGGCTCGAAACTGTCTCAGCCCCTAAATACTAAGAAGGATAGTGTCGAGGGCCAGACTGAAGTTGTTGAGAAAATTGTTGAGAAAGTTATTTACGCGCCTAAGCGCCGCCGTTTGCCTGACGAGCGTCGATCGATTACCCACAAGTTTCAGATCGCTGGACACAAAGGATTCATTACCGTTGGTTTATATGAAGACGGTAAGGCGGGGGAGATCTTCGTAACGATGGCCAAACAGGGTAGCACGATCTCCGGTTTAATGGACGCTTTTGCTAAATCCGTCTCAATCGGTCTCCAGTACGGCGTTCCTTTAACAATGGTGGTTCGACAGTTTGCTAATAGTAGATTTGAGCCGTACGGTTTTACCACAAACCCTCAAATCAGAATTGCTAAGTCCATTATTGATTATATAGCTCGTTACATTGGTATTAAGTTCCTTAGTCCAACCGAACAGGAAGAACTAGGAATCCGGGCTGACGCCGATGCTTCTAGTCTCCAAACTCAAATTGACTTTAATGAACCTGTAGTGGAACAGCCTATTGTCAATAACGGAAGTCAAGTCGACGACCAAGCATCACCGCAATTAACACCAACCGAGGCGGAAGAGAAATCTATCACTTCGCCTAACGTCCAGGCTCAAACAGACTCACCTGCGTGTCCTAACTGTGGCTCTATAACTTTCAAGACTGGCACGTGCTATACCTGTTTAAGCTGTGGTTCAACAACCGGCGGTTGTAGCTAGAACAATGGAAACAGAAGTTAAAGACTTCCTAAACAACCAACGAGTTGGCTGTTTAGCGGTGGCTCTTGAAGATGGAACACCACATACGTCTGCTGTCCATTTCTCGTGTGATGCAGAATGTCAAAGATTATTTTTCCAAGTAGGCAAAGAGTCTAGGAAGTTCAATGCTGTAAACGAACGAGGGAAGGCGAGAGCCTCCTTTACCATTGGTTTTAGCGAAAAAGAGTGGAAAACTTTGCAGATGGATGGTGACCTTCGGCTACTACGAGTCGACGAGGACGGGCAATTCCAGAAGATCCACTACTTAAAAAATCCTGAAGCTAAACAATACCGCGGAGAAGACACGGCATACCTAGTTTTTGAGCCAATTTGGTGGCGGTTTAGCGACTTTAGTGTTGGTGATCCTCCTCGAATAATCGGATCATGAGTGATGCCTATCTACACTAAAAAGGGGGACAGAGGAGAGACTGGCCTACCAGGGAAGAGAAGGTTGCCCAAAACAGACGAAATCTTTGAGTGTTTAGGCGCTCTCGATCAAACCAACGCATCTATCGGAGTAGCGCTTAGCTTTATAGATCAGAAAGAGGAGAAGGAGCTAGTTAAATTTTTGGAGCGACTTCAATGTGACCTACTGTCAGTCGGCTCTACCATCGCTGCTGAATCCCCAGGATCTAGCCAACTCCTACCGATTTTCAGTCAAAGGACTCTTGAGCTAGAGCACCAGATAGACCAATGGGACGCCCAACTACCAGAGCTAAAAAACTTTATTTTACCCGGTGGTTGCCAAGCCGCGGCTGTTATACACCTCACTAGAGTTACCGTTAGGCAAGCGGAGAGAGCCTTCCATCGTCTAGATTCCATCACAGGACTGGAGCCAATTGCCGTTTTTCTCAATCGTTTATCTGACTACTTTTTTCAATGCGCTCGCTACTTAAATATGCGCGCGAATAAACCTGACATTATCTGGAAAAGTAGCGACAATATCTATTGACTTGGTTAATAGCATTTGCTATATTGATGCCAACAATTTGGAGGTAGTAAAGTAGCCAAGTCTTTGGTGCGGCGGTGTCGAAAGGGTGTGCCCCCTCCCATCTCTTTCGATACCACTGTGCTAACGACTTTCCGACCAATCCTTCCCCATGCCCAGGTTGATGGAGCCTGTGACAAGCCCTAAGAAGCCGGAGAGGAGCCCTATCTTTTTGTGTCGACTTAGTATATTTTAGATTGACCGATGCAAGATTTGCTTAAGAAACCAACAGCCCTAGCCATCAGCATCGGCTCTATAGCAGTACGCTTATTACCACACCCTGGTAATATGACTCCATTGGGAGCAACGGCTTTGTTTGGTGGAGCAAAATTGGCTCGGCCGTGGAACTACCTCGCACCTTTGTTGGTGCTGTTTTTGACAGATATCTTCCTCGGTTTTCATGCTCTGATGCCGTACGTCTACGGCTGTTTTGTCTTAAGTGTTTTTCTGTCTGAAAAATTTCTTAAACAATCTATCACTGTAAAAAAACTAATTATTCTTGCCAGCGCTAACGCTCTAGTCTTCTTTATCGTAACTAACTTCGCTGTTTGGCTAGAAGGGCGTCTCTACCCACCAACACTAACCGGATTAATAGAGTCCTACACTTTGGGTTTACCGTTCTTACGAAATATGTTGCTGGGTGATCTAGGTTACACGCTCGGTGTGTTTGGACTCTACGCCTGGGCTGAAAAAACCTTACCGCTCCAACAATTTGACAAGACACTTGCAAGCTGGTTACTTAAGTCCGGTAGTTAAACTAGGAGGGCAATTAATAATGCGTGAATCGGTAACTCTTTTTGATTTTTGGGCCGCTTGGTGCGGACCGTGTAAGGTAATGCATCCGATCGTTGAAGAACTTGAAAAAAATTTTGCTGGTAAGGTTAAGGTTGTTAAGGTTAACGTAGACGAACCGAACAACCAGGCGATGGTTGAACGGTACCAAGTTGGTGCAATGCCGACTTATATTATCGAGAAAAAAGGCCAGGTAGTTAACTCTTTTGTTGGTGCCCAAAGCAAAATCACCCTAGTAAACGCCCTTACTCGGGCTCTCGGCTAGAATAAGGCGCAGAGTTCACAGCCGTGGTCGTATGAATCTCCGAGGTGGGGAAAGTCTTTTCGGGCTTGGATCTCGTGAAATGTTGCAACAATACTTTTTTCCAGCGCTGAGATTTCCTCGGCAGTTATCGTAAAAACTTCATCAGTAAATTTACCCGTATCGTCTACAGAGCTAACCGCTAGTTCCCTAACGTTAAAAGGGAAGATCCGGTCGTGTTTGGCAAGTAAGGCGTAGAAGGTGAGCTGCTGCTTAATCTCGCCGTCCGAGTCTTTTGTTGTTCCTTCGATCTGACCGCGAGTTTTCGGCTTGGACCCGGTCTTGTAATCTATAACTCTGACCGTTCGAGCAATCGGATCAATCGGGTCAATACGATCAAATTTCCCTGTCAGCCAAATATTATCCAACTCAACGTGATGTGTGTAGAAGCTGTACTCAACGCCAACAGGCATTAACCAACTAACTGATTTTTGTTCGAAGTAGCTACTCAAAAGATCGCTACCCTTCTTAAGAGTTTGGTCTAGTTCTGTTCCAGTTAGCTCTCGCCTGATGGCTTCAATGAAGCCCTGGATTAGACGGTCTTTCCCCGGTTTGATTTTAGTTTGAGTGTATTGCTTGAAATAGAGTTCAAAAGCCTTATGAACAGCCGAGCCGTATTGAAGAGCAAAACTAGGTGGTTCTGGTAGTTTTAAAACGTTTCTTAGTAAATATCTTCGCGGACAGGCTAGGTAAGTTCGGTAATGAGTGTAGGAAAAAGGGGATTGGCTAATTTTTTCTTTTATATATCTGTCCTGCCTTTGGGTAAGAACGGTAGTAGATACGGGTGTTAGTAAATCTATCAATAGTTTTTCGGCAGCCTTAGGGGCTAGATCAACTTCTTCTTTTTTTAGTAAGTCATCAACTTCTGTCACGAATTGGCTTGGTAGAGCTTCCAAACCATCATCCTTCGTTTTACTTAGGGTTAGAACCAATTCCTTTTTAGCCCGGGTCATACCGACGTAGAAGAGGCGTCGCTCATCTTCTAGCTGATCTTCCTGCCAGTTTTTAACTTTGGCTATTTGACCTGGAAGCTTAATAACCGATCTGTTAGGGCGAACTTTCCAGGATTCTGCGCCAACGTTAGCCATTATAACCGTGTCGAACTCGAGTCCTTTGGCACCATGAACCGTGGAAACCTGAACACCCTGGTTTTCGGGCGTGGCTCGACGAACGGAAATTGTAATTTGGTATTCCTGAAGTAAATCGAAATACTCAACCAACCCCTTAACATTTAAATTAGGCCGTCGAGCAATGAGCTGCTTGGCTTTATCTAAAAAGGCGTGGATGATCTCTAGTCGATCAATTGTTCGATCGTCCTTCTTACCCGAAGTTAACGAGCAACGACTTATAATTAACAACAATAGTTCTAGTAGATACGTGGATCTCTGACTAACAACCAAAGATCGTAAGCTACTTGCGGCACGACTAACTCCTGGGAGGCGTCGCTGGGAAGTGAGCTCGTCGACCAAAGATCGATTGGACTTCCTTCCTCTCAATGCTTCAGAGATTTCGATTGCCGTTACCTCATCTTCAAGATAGGGGAGAGCCGCAAGGACGCGATAGCTATTAGTTGGCTCATTAATCGCTCGTAGAATATTTAGAAGGCCTCGAATGATGGGCTCGCTTAATAAATCTGCTGATTGCGCTCCCGCTACAGACAACCCCAAAGACTGAGCGACGTCACGGAATTCTTGCACTTCTTTGTTACTACGGAACAAGACCGCAATTTGGTCGGCATCTTGCCCGGTACGGATCTGCTTGTGGCAGTACTCGACGATACCAGAGTACTGGGCTTCACGAGTAGCAAAAGAGATTAGCCTGGGTGGACTAACCAGTTTCGAAGCAGCTTGTAGATTAGTTTTTACTTCTAAATACGAAGAGAGTTGTTGATGGTTATGGGCGATAAGCTTACTGGCACATTCAATAATTAATTTAGGGTTTCGGTAATTTGTCTTTAGGGAAATCACCTTAATGTCAGGATACCTCTTTGCAAAGTGAAGCATATTAGCCACTGACGCACCCTGGAACCGGTAGATAGCCTGTTTATCATCACCGACGACGAAGAGATTAGGTTTATCAAAAAAATCCGCTAGCGCTTCGATAAGAGCATTCTGGGCGTTGTTAGTGTCCTGGTACTCATCAACTAAAATATACTGATAGCGCTCCTGAAGATATTGCTTAATTTCGGGGGAGGTTGAAAGTGTTTGAAAGACAAAAAGGATCATGTCTTCGTAGTCGTAGAGCTGATTATCTAGCAGATGATTCTGATATTCTTGATAAATAACTACTAACTCCTGAAGAATATCTGATTGTCTTTTAGCTGCTTCGACAGAGGCCTTGGTTGTTTTTTTTGATTCTGTTTTACTTATTGATAAAGCTAGTTTTTTAAGATTCTCGGGCGTAACTGCTTCTTGTTTTAAAGTTTTTATCGCTCCTATTATCGCTCTAACGTGATGATTGGGTACGCGGGCGGGACGCAATAAATCTAGTCCGGGGTGCTTTCGAACAATGTTGTCTATTATTTGGTAGGTTTCTAACTCATCAAGATTATTAGTAGTTGCAGGTAGCTCAAAAGCGTAAGGAAAGGTACTGATTACTTCATTTGCAAAACCATGAAAGGTACTAACTGTTACTTGGTAGGCATCGGGTCCAACAATGTCTATTAAACGCTGACGCAGAGCAGTGACTCCGGCTTCCGTAAAAGTAAGAGCGAGAATATTACGAGCACTAGCATGGCTCTTAGAGAGAATCTGACCAATTCGCAAGGCTACCACTTGGGTTTTTCCGGTACCTGGTCCAGCTAAAACCATTACTGGCCCTTCGATCGTTTCAACTGCCGTCTTTTGTTCCGGGTTTAGTTTGGCAAATTCTCGAGCAAATTT
>JAUSEP010000052.1 GCA_030650195.1 Candidatus Berkelbacteria bacterium
AGCGAATCAACGCGGAGGAGGAAAGATATGTGAGGGCATATGGCGCCGGGGCGCTTGAATTTGTCCAATTCCGAAAGCTGATAAATGAACTGAAACGCCACAAGTCGAAGGCAACTTCGGACTTGGAGGAAGCGTCGGCGAAGAGCAACCAGCCATCAAGACTGCCCAGCCCAATGGTCCTGTGCCAGGAGGTCAAGGAAGTCCTTCGCAACCTTGCGACCGCCGATAGGACCCGTCTCGTGAACGATCTAATCTCCAGGATTGTGATTGGGGAAGACAAGATGGCCGATGTGTGGGCACATATACCTGTACCGGCCCTAAATGTGGGAGAAAAACATGAATATGGGAATCGTCGGGTTGCCTAATGTTGGGAAATCGTCATTATTTAATGCTTTAACCAAAGCCGGTGCTCAAGCATCAAACTTTCCGTTTACAACAATTGAACCAAACGTTGGTATTGTTAGCGTCCCAGATGAACGCTTAGAATTTCTGACTAAAACTTTTAATTCCGCCAAAACCGTACCAGCTACAATTAAATTTGTAGATATCGCTGGATTAGTTAAAGGCGCTTCCCAAGGAGAAGGCTTAGGAAATAAGTTTTTAAGCCATATCCGTTCCGTTGATGCCATAGCTGAAGTTGTTAGGGTTTTTGATGACCCAAATGTTATTCATGTTCACGGTGGCATTAACCCAGATTCAGATATAAGTACTATTAACACTGAGTTACTTCTAGCTGACTTGGAAGTAGCGACTAAGTCACTCGAAAGATTAAATGACCAAATAAAGAAACAGGACAAGGAAGCAATCACCCTCAAACCAAAACTTGAGAGAGCTCTAGAATTATTCAACAACGAAACTCCTCTACGAACAGACCCCGATCTTGTAAGCGAATTACGTTCGTTTCAGTTTCTAACTGCTAAGCCCTTGATGTATATCGCAAACGTTAGCGACCAATCCCATAGCACTGAGGCAATCCAGACACACGCAGACAAAGAAGGGGCCGTGTTAGTGGCAATAAACGTTAAGGCCGAATTAGAGGTAATAGAATTACCGGAAGCCGAACAAGACGAATACAGATCTGAGTTAGATATAAAATCTGGTCTTAACGAAATTATAACAGCCGGTTATGAACTTTTAGGTTTAATCACATTTTTTACTGCTGGGCCAAAGGAATCTCACGCTTGGACAATTACTAAAAATACAAAAGCACCACAAGCTGCCGGCAAGATCCATACAGATTTTGAAAAAGGTTTTATTAGAGCCCAAATATATAACGTAGAAGATTTAAAAAAATATGGTTCCGAAAAGGCAATCCGTGATGCTGGCCGCCTTCGGAGCGAAGGAAAAGAATATACCGTTACCGACGGTGACGTAGTTGAGTTTCTGTTTAACGTATAGAAAGGCCGTCTCTGTGCGAGACGGCCAATGTTAGACCGGAACCGGATTGCTACTTCCCGTAGCTGCTGCTACCGGCAAGCGCTTTGTTGCGTTGCTCGATGCCCATGCCCTCAATGAGGGCAGAGAGATGGTCATCAAGGTTACCGCCGGTAGTGTAGCTGGTGTAGTTGCCGGAAAGCAAAACCCCACCATTCTTGTCTGTCATATGGACAAACACCCCTTGATACTGGGGGTTATTCACCCCTTTCGGAGAGCTGATCGTCACCCTGATGGCGGCGGCGGTGTTGTTGTCGGCGCGGAAGGCGCCATTTTCCAGCAGCCCGGACGTGATGATGCTGACCACCCCGTCGTAGTGTTCATATTGGGTAGCCTGATCGTCGGTGGTAACGTAGAACGTCAAGCCACGAAGGGCCTTGGCTTCGAGGGCCTGCTGGATGTTAGGTGGCAATTGCTTGAAGGCCTTGAGTGCTTCCTCCTGCCCGGGTGTCAGTTTCTCTGGACCACCGCAACCGGTTAAGGCGAAGGCGAGCAAAACGAGAACGGCGAGAATGTTAAGCGTGCGTGTTGTCATGATTTCCCTCCCGTAGCCGTTGCTACAGTTGATGTGCAGAATATACCACACAAGAGACCAAAAGTCAATACATCTGGCAGCCAGAAATATGTGCTGCCTTGAGCTTCCTAGCCCTGTTCTCCTCCCGATCTGGGCGGTATGCTGTTTCTATGGGTTTGAAGGGACAGTGGGCATCAATATTAGCACTCTTAGGAGCAAATGCCGTTCCTATAGTCGGTGTTTTGTGGCTAGATTGGCAATTGCCTAGTTTACTTTTTGGATATTGGTTGGAGACGGTGATTATCTGCTTCTATACTTTTTTAAAAATCTTAGGTTCGCAAGAAGTAGATGCTACTGGGGAAGTTTACTACAGCTACCACCCATCTCGTGGCTTTCATTTGTTTATCGCGGATAAGGGGCATTACGCTACAGAATTTGCTAAACGTACCTTCTGGTTGCTTGCAATAAACTTGTTTTTTATTTGGTTCATTTTCCTCCCAACAACCTCTCCTGGCTCCGGTGTTTTTGATCTTTTCTACCCTAGAGTCTCGGGTTTCAATCTACCCGAACTTTCCGTAATACACTGGGCACCGATAGCGTTGGCCTTACTTCTCAGTCACGGCTACTCATTTATCTCTAATTATATTCTTGGAAAAGAGTACCAGAGAGTTGCCCCGAAACAACTAATGGTTACACCCTTCCGTAGAGTTGCAGCAATGCAGATCACAATGGTGGTCGGTGGATTTTTACTGTTGCAGTTCGGACAAAATATTCTTTATCTACTGGTACTGATTATGCTAAAAATCGTTATTGATATTATTAGTCACCTTGAGGAACACCTCATAATTCCCCCTCCTGATGGAGAGGATCTAGTTACAGATACTATTCGCCAGATATAGCTAGGTTAGAACTGTAGTAGTGAGTGGTGGTCTTTGAGCCATTTCTGGGCATCTTCATGGTTAGGAACGTATCTCTCAACTAACAACCAAAATTGCTTGGAATGGTTCATGTGAGTGAGATGCGCCAGTTCGTGGTAGACAACATAGTCAGATACCCAGTCCGGTGCCATTATTAATCGCCAGTTAAGCGATATTGTATTTCGACTAGAGCAAGAACCCCAACGAGTTCTTTGAGAACGGATTGAAACTGTTTTGACATTGCTATCAACTAAATCAGCTAATAGTGGCACCCTTTCTCTGAAATGTTTGGTAGCCTGTAATCGATACCATTTTTCTAAAATACGACGGACTTCAGCATGATCTTCTTGTGCTGAGGTAACGGTAATGTTCGTGTCAGTTACTTTAACTCCTTCCTTCTGAGAACTAATATTTAAGCGAAAGTCATATTCCCGACCACGAAAAAATAATCTTTCTCGCTCCGCAACAAGAGCGTTTAATTTTTTAGCTACGATTCCTTGTTTTTCTCTAATCCAATTTTCGTGCTTACTAATAAATTGGTTAATCACAAAGCGAGGAGTAAAACGTGGAGCGGTAACTACTACTGAACCGTTTGGTAAAACCCGAACACTAACCGAACGACTTCTTGGGACAACCTTAACTACTACGCTTAAATCTTCCAGCATTTAGCCTCTAAGCTAGTAGCCGATCGTTGGAGTGCCGGTACCGGTGTCCCGCATGAAGAAGTAGTAGATTATTCCGTAAACAACTACGGCAATAACAATGTATATTAATAGCCACTTCTTCCAACCACCTTTTTGACCGTAGCCACCTGATGGCTGACCAGCAGGCTCAGTTCCGTTCCCTTGTATATTGTCCATTTATCCACATTTACAGATGCCTGTTGGTCTGTCAAACCAAAACATCCGCTTACTTCGTCTGTTTTATATGTTTCCCAAAAACAGCATCTGTACGGCCACCTTCAACTCTAAAGTTTTAGTAATCAACCAAGTATGCCGAATCCTACTTCATAAAGAAGTAGATTCCGTAAGCGACAACGACTAATACAACAACAACGAGCAACCAAGTCATCCAGCTGCTTTTACCGGTGCTAGTGCTAGCTTCAGGCATTGCTACTGGGGCAGCTGCTGCCGGAGCTACTGGAGCCGTCGTGGCTTCTTGTGGCTGACCAAGATTTGCGTCTTCCATAACGACAGCGTCCCAAATGAATAGAAATGTGTCAAACGTTGCGCCCCCGGCCAACGAAAGTCCGAACCACGCTGAGGGCAATCCTATCTCTTCGCCTCCCGATCTTCAGTTCTTCTTCGACTTGTCTCGGGAGTTTCGAGACGGACTGTCTCGACTGTAAAGCAATAGCCGTCGGGAGACTCTCCCGACGGCTTCGTGTCTGAGCCGTTTGCGTTGTCAGTAGTCGGTCCGCCATTTTACCGGTTGGATGATGTAGTGACCACCATCTTGGGTGGGCATATCGACCAGGAGGAGGTCTACCCTGTCTCCAACGAACGTGCTACAGGCCGTTTCCCACTGGTCGTCCTTTTCTCCGACTTCTATGGTTTTGACGGTTCGCTTGCCGTCATAGAGTAAGAAAATCCGGCGATAGGCAGAGGGCATATGGACCTCTTTCACAATCCATTCCCCCTCAGCCAGTCCGTCGGTGGCTTTATGAGCCACGGAACCAATGACTTTGGCTTTTGGTGTCCGGTTCATGAGCTCTGACTGCTGAAACTCGCGATCTTCTTGTCTGACTCGCTCAACCCGGTCCATCTGTTCGTAGTCGCAACCTGCAAGCAGGCATATGACAAGAGCAAAAAGGAGATACTTCAATGGTCGCCTCCCCTGCGAAGGTGTCGCAGTTAT
>JAUSEP010000039.1 GCA_030650195.1 Candidatus Berkelbacteria bacterium
TCCCCAGAAAAACAGATTTTCGTTTTGCCGAGTCCGCATTGTTCCGCCACCTGCCCGAATACTTGGAGGGCAGAACACCAAAGAAAAATGTCCTTTCCACTTTCAAAAGAAATTTCACCCCCGCCAAATCAAGAAAGCAAGGAACATTTTTCTTTGGTGTTGCCGAGAGAAGCGAGGCAGTGGCGGAACGATACGAGCGTACGATTCAGTTTCAAGCCACCACGCGCTCCGCGCGTGCGATTAGTCGGCAACTGGGTTGCTTTCACAATACATTCGAACTTTGTACAATGAATACCGCCAACCAAATAAAGGAGCAATAATGCCAACAGTAAACGTTTATTATCGAGATGAAGCACAGAGCTCGAGGATCAAAGAAATAACACCCGAGCTAAAAGAGTTTGTGGCGAAGGAGCTTACTTGCGGGGAGATAGCTTTGAAATCTGATGAGGTAAGTGTCCGTTTAGTCAAAGTTGAGGGTAGCGGCATGATTGGCGAAGTTGAAGTCGAAGTAAGCGCCTTTGCATTTGAAGAGCGGATTAAAAAGCAAGATGAGATTTGTTTGAATTTGATGAACTTCATACGAGCCAAGACCAAAATAGGTGACGTCAAGGCTTGGTTAGCTCTTTGCGAATTGGGTCATAGCTGGAAAAATGAAACCTAAAGACAGTGAGCATATCTACACCGACGAGGTTGATTACGACCAAACTTCGGCAGAATCAGTTTGGGGCACAGAAGACCAAGCAACGCTAGATCTGCTGGCTAAAACGAAGATTTCTGGTCACTGGCTTAATCTCTGCGCTGGTGACGGACGTTTCAATAACTATCTTCTTTCTAGAGCCTCCCGGCTAACAGCTCTAGACGTCGATGAAAGCGCTCTTCGAAAATTAGTTAGGATAGCCCCGAACGACTTTCGTAAAAAGCTAGACATAATAGTGGCAAACATAGTTAAACCACTGCCTTTTGCCAACCATACATACGACGGGGTTTTCTGCGTAGGGACTCTGCATCTATTTCCGCGTTCAATTTTCACAAAGATCTTGGCTGAAGTAGATAGGGTTCTCAGGCCAGGAGGAGAAATCTTAATTGACTTTGCCACCGATATTAAGAGGGTGCTTCCAGATAATAGCTTGTGGGTCATAGGAAGTGAACCAAGTTACACCCTAGCGGAAGCTAGAAGTTTTCTTGAGAATGCTTTTGCCGACTATAGAGTAGAAATCACAGAAGATAGAGTTGAACCAGAGAGACTTACGGTTGGTGACAAAATATATACCTTCAGTTGCAATTTTCTTGTTGTGAATGCCAAGAAAGCCGCATGATATCGCACTAGGTGGTGCGCTAGTTTTTCCCAAAAATCCCTTGCATTCGCCCTACAATCCTTCATACTTAACTTGTTAAATGACAGGGAGTAGGTCGTCTGGAGTTAATTAAGGAAAATTACTTAGAAAGAAAATTGAATGGCAAAGAAATTATATGTTGGGAATTTGTCGTACGACACTACCGAAGATAGCTTGAAAGAAGCTTTCTCTCAAGCCGGTGAAGTTGCGTCCGTCTTCATTCCTAAAGACAAATTCTCAAACCGCCCAAAGGGTTTTGGCTTCGTTGAGTTCGCAAATGACGAAGACGCTCCTAAGGGTATTGAGATGTTCAATGGCAAAGAGCTTGATGGTCGCACCTTGAAGGTCGACGAAGCTCGTCCGCCGGTAGCTCGCGACGGTAACGACCGTGGTGGCTTCCAGGCTGCTGCCTAAGAACTCTTAAGTTAAGAGTTTAAAGCGAAACCGGACTCCGTAAGGGGTCCGGTTTTGTGATAAATGCATATCGATACTGTTGACCTAATATGCTATCGTTATTAGCAATAATAAAGGGTCTTTAGGCCTAAGAAAGGAGAACAAAAATGGATAAATGTGTAAAGTGCGATGGTGAGACAATGGGTTACAAGTGTGATATGTGCGGAGCAGAGTCAGACGAACACGACGCTGATCACGAGTGTGGTGCTGAGCATTGTATGCCTAAGTGCGTTGCCTGCAGTGAAGCTCAGGTCAAGTGTACTTGTTAGTTAGGTCTCGATTTAGATGAGTAAAAACAGGGTAGTTCACTTTGAAATTGGGGCGGAGGACCCAAAGGAACTGTCAGAGTTCTATAAGAAAGCGTTTGGTTGGGAGATAAATGAGTGGGGAGATAGCGGTTACTTCATGGTCGGCAAAGAAGAAGACAGGGCCGAAGGAGCAATTTTTGGTGGCATTATGAAACGCTATGAGAAAGAAAAAACTATCAATACTATTGAGGTAGAGGATTTAGACAAAGCCATTGCTGATGTCGAAGCTAGCGGTGGCAAAGTTGTAAAACCAAAAGCCTCGATGCCACTAGGTGAGGACACTATGTGGTGGTGCTACGCCGAGGATCCACAAGGCAATATCTTCGGTTTGAACCAAATGGTGTTAAATCCGAAGAGTTAGGATTTATTCTCAATGGTCAGCTCAACCCTACGGGAGAAAGACGGAACCAGTGGCTGGTGCTTCGCACTCTTGAACAATAAACTGGCCGAGATATTCTTTCTTAAAAATAAAGATGGCCAAGCTACTATCTACGCTCATTGTTATGTAAAAAAGGAAGACTACACCACCAAAAAAGAGCGGGCATGGATTGAAAGAGATATAAGCCGCTTCCGAGTAACATACCGTCGAGGAAAATATAAGATTGCCGCTAATGAATAGATGAGGCGAAACGGCCGGAAACCAGGATGCGTCGCCCGAAAGTAATGTGCCGGATGCTCAGTGGAAGCCAAAACCGCAACTAGGATGGGAAAGGAATCTCGTTGTTCCTGGCCGGGAAGCGATACTCTCATGGTCAAGTACCACGATGAGGAGTGGGGCGTCCCCTGCCACGATGACCGGAAGTTGCTTGAGTACATCGTTCTTGATACTTTTCAGGCTGGGCTTTCTTGGGCGATCGTCCTCAGTAAGCGTGAAGGATTCCGTAGAGCCTTTGACAACTTCGATCCTACTAAAATAGCAATGTATAACGAGGATAAACTCGCTTCACTCTTGCAGGATCCCGGGATAATACGGAATCGTCTTAAGGTTTACGGCACCGTTGCCAACGCTCAAGCATTTTTGAAAATTCAAAAAGAATTTGGCAGCTTCGATAAATACATCTGGAAGTTAGTTGGTGGTAAACCCATTATAAACCACCACTTAAAAGGGTCTGATATCGGATCTAGCTCGACTGAGTCTGATGCTATGAGCATAGACATGAAGAAGCGTGGGTTCAAATTTGTCGGGTCAACGATATGTTACGCCTTCATGCAGGGTGCTGGGCTAGTTAACGACCATTTGGTAAGCTGTTTTCGCTATGCCGAAGTCCAAACGCCAACAGCAGGTGATTGATCAAACTGCCAAGTTCATTCGACAAAAGTTTGATGGTGAAGCAACTGGACATGACTGGTATCACATTGAACGAGTCTGGAAGATGGCTCAAACAATTGGGACAAAGGAAGGTGCCGACCCATTCGTCGTTGAGTTAGGAGCCCTGCTCCACGATATTGCCGACTGGAAATTTCATGGCGAACAAGCTGGCGGAATCGCGGCAAGACAATGGTTAGCGCAGCACGAGATAGAACCAAGAATAGTCGATCATGTCTGTGAGATCGTTGACAACATCTCTTTTAAGGGTCTAGGACACAGCAATAGCATTAAGACGCTTGAAGGACAGGTAGTCCAGGACGCTGATCGGCTAGATGCTATCGGTGCAATAGCGATTGCTCGGGCGTTTGCATATGGTGGCGCTAAAAGTCGTTCAATCTACGACCCCTCCGTTTCCCTAGATAAACCGCTCACTGACAAAGAGTATCAACAGCTTAATAAGCAGAGCGATAGATCGACGATCCACCACTTCTACGACAAGCTACTATATCTGAAAGCTCGACTCAATACTAAGACGGCCCGTCAGCTAGCCGTGCGTCGACACAAGTTCATGGAAGATTTTTTGAAAGAGTTCTTCGAGGAGTGGGAGGCATGAGAATCGGTGTTGTTGGCAGTATGCAGTACACCGAGAAAATGATTGGAGCCCGTGACAAATTAATCGAGCTCGGGCACGACGCATTTGTCACAAATTTGGCTAGCCCGTTCATTGGCAAAACCGACGAGGAAAAAGAAATAATAAAAATTCGCCAGAAGAACAATGAAGATGCGATCAGGGAGTTTTGGGGCCTGATGCAAGGCGCGGATGCCATCCTCGTGATGAATCTGAATAAGCATGGCATTAAGAACTATATCGGTGGCAACACATTTTTGGAGATGGGCTTCGCCCATGTTCTTAACCAAAAGATTTTTCTCCTTAACCCTATTCCGGACATGCCTTACTACAAGACCGAGATTATAGCAATGAAACCAGTTATTATTAATGGTGACTTAGATAGAATCAAATGATGAAAGATTTACCCGAAGATAAATGGCGCCAAAAACTGACCCCTGAGCAGTACGATATTTTAAGACTCAAAGGAACTGAAGCACCTTTTACTGGTCAGTACGTTGATCACCATGAAGATGGGATGTATGTTTGCGCCGCCTGTGGTAAATCGTTATTTAATTCCGCTACCAAATTTGACTCTGGTTCAGGTTGGCCAAGTTTTTGGGATGTTGCCAGCAAAGGAAATGTTGATACTCATACTGACAACTCCCCTGGTATGAGTCGAATAGAAGTAACATGTGCCAACTGTGGCTCACATCTAGGACACTTATTTGGTGACGGTCCCTCTAACAAAACCGGCCAGAGGTACTGTATAAACTCCTGCTCGCTAGACTTCAAGTCCAAAAAATAAGGTTAACCGTCGATAACGTGGCTCAAAATCAGTTTCTTCTCAACTGAAGCAATTAATTTTCGAGTTGAGATCGCAACGTCGGGTGCAACAGAAACTGAGGTTGTGCCAGCTTTGACAAGAGCTTCCGTAACCTCCGGGTAAACTGAGGGTGCCTGGCCACAGATTGAGGCGGTCACTCCGGCCTTACGGCATTGTTTAATAACGTGGATCATCGCACCCATAACAGCCGGGTAACGTTCGTCAAACTCGTTTGCTAGCTTCGAAGAGTCACGATCAATTCCAAGAATTAATTGAGTCAGGTCGTTTGAGCCAATTGAAATACCGTCGATACCCTCATCTATATATTTTTGGATTTCAAAGATTGTCGAAGGTACCTCAACCATAATCCATAGCTTAAAGTCTGGTCCCTGCTTGAGACCATTCTTGTGCATCAAATCTCGCACTCTAGTAAACTCATCTACTCTACGGACAAACGGGATCATAACGTGTAAATTCTTCAAATCCATGCCATCGCGAACGGCCTTGATGGCTTCAATCTCCAAGGCAAATTCTTCCGGATCAAGGATGTAACGTGAGGCTCCTCTATAACCAATCATTGGGTTATTTTCCTGCTCCTCGTACTTCTCGCCTCCCTTGAGAGATTTATATTCGTTAGTCTTAAAGTCGGTAAAGCGATACACAACAGGACGGGGATTAAAGGCCTGAGCGATAGTCCCGATACCTTCCGAGAGTTTCTGGACGTATTCTTTAGAGCGACCCGAAGCCATCATAGCGTGCGGATGCTCACCGATATTGGCAATAATAAACTCGGCCCGCATTAACCCAACACCATCGACTGGTAGCTGAGCATACTCATCAGCTTTGCTTGGTTCAGCCAGGTTCAAATAAACTTTCGTCGCAGTAACCGGAACGGCGGTGACATATCCACCGCTAGGACGAGCCGTTAAAGTTGGGGACTCCGACTTCTCGATGGCAATTTTCCCCTTATAGACTTTCCCGCTTCGGCCATCTACTGTCACCACTTGGCCAGTCTTGAGTACGTGAGTTGCTGTACCCGTGCCGACAACGCACGGTATACCCAGTTCACGAGAGACGATTGCGGCATGTGAAGTTGATCCCCCGGTGTCTGTCACAATACCCGCCGCTCGACGCATTGCCGGTACATAGTCTGGGCTGGTCATCTCTGTTACCAATACATCTCCTTCTAAAACTTGGTCAATTTCGCTTGGCTTATGTATAACCTTGACTGGTCCGCTGGCTCGTCCAACAGAAGCGGCGGCACCAGTTACAAGGACCTCGGCACCGGCAATCTCTTCCGTCTTCTGCTTAGACTTCACTAGATCAACCGGCTCTGCTACGTGTGTAGCGCCCTCAAGTGTTGCTTCTTTATTCAGTGTCGTTATCGGACGAGACTGTACCATGTAAAAGCTCCCACCCTCAAACGCCCACTCCATATCTTGGGGCGCACGGTAATGCTCTTCGACTTTATGACCGAGTGTGGCTAGCTTTACAATCTGCTCGTCAGATAATTTTTGACCTTCAAGCTTATCTTTTGGTGAAGAAACGTGAACATTGGCACCAGCTTTGTTTCGGATGATCTGCCAGGATTGCTTACTTACTTCTTTCGAGACAATTTCCATTGTTTTTTTATCAACGACGTAGTGATCTGGTGTCACTGAACCAGATACGATCGCCTCTCCCAGACCCATACCTGCGTCTATAACAATCTTGTTTGTATCACTGGTAACTGGGTCGGCAGTAAACATTATTCCCGAGACCTCGCTTTGAACCATCTTTTGTACTGGAACAGCAATCCCAACCTTAAGGTGATCGAATTTATTAATCGCTCTGTAATAAATGGCTCTAGCTTCAAATAAAGAAGCCCAACACTCCCGAACCGCTCTGATCAGCTTCTCATGGCCTTCAATATTTAAAAATGTTGCTTGCTGACCAGCGAAACTAGCTTGAGGCAAATCTTCTGCAGTAGCAGAAGAACGCACAGCAACTGGCCCTTTACCCATGTCGTCATAAGATTTTTCTATCTGTTTAGCTAATTTGCCGGGTAGCGGATGAGACTTAATAGCCTTTTGGAGCGTTTCAGAAATAGAACTTAATTTTTTTGAAGCTTCTGGGTCGATATTAGATAGCTCTTTCTTGATTACAACGTCAAGCTTATTGGCACGTAAAAATTCGTAATATGCTTCAGCGGTTACGATGAAACCTGGCGGAACCGGTAATGATGCTTTGGTCATCTCTCCTAAATTTGCGCCCTTCCCTCCGACTAAAGGAATGTCTTCCTTGCCAACCTCAACAAACCAAACTAAGAGTTTCGATTTCTCTCTAAACATTAGCCTTATCATACCGATCTTGCTTAGCGCCGTAAAACTACTCATACTTATCTTGATTCGGAGGTTAAAAATGCACACCCCCGCGGAGATTAAGAATTTGCAACTGGACGTGGTTGGAGCGATAGATATGCTTGTTTACGGCTGTGGGGAAGTCATAAGCCCTGTTGGACTAGGAGTCGTTGCGAAGTTCATGATGACCGCCAATCCGAACAAGCCTGACGAGCCACCGCTAGTTACAGGCGTCACCGATCCACCGGCATTAGACGATGACATTCTGCTAGCGCTATCTGGTATCGGTCCAAACTTTCGACTACGGATTGCAACCGGTAACCCGTACGTCAAACCTCCCAACCATGGATATGATGGTTGAGATTAGATCGTTCCAAAGACTTACGGATCACCGATCCGGAGAATCCCCGCCGAGCGAGTAGCCCAACTGCTCGGCGTTTTTTTGCAAGCGGATCGAGCTTCGACCACTGACGAATCTTAGATTCCAACAGAATCTGGGCGGTCTCCAATTCTTCTTCATTGTTTATTGTTTTAGTTGCACGATCAGCTAACTCTCGATTTATGCCGTGCTTGATCAGTTCGAAGTAAATCCTTCTTGGACCACGGCGGGAAAGAGAAAGTTTATCTCGAACATAATTAACCGCAAAGTTCTCATCATTAATAAGGTTGATTCTTTTTAGCTTTAGTACTGCCTCGGCAATAGTTTCTGCCGGATACTGTTTCTCGCTGAGTCTCTCTCGTAATTCTTTTTCGGTTCGCGCTCTATAACCTAGTAGTTTTACGGCGTACTCTAGTGCCGATACTCTTGGCATTTAGCGGCGTTCGAGTGCAACGACACGCTTTTCCAACTTATTGACGGTTCTTTTGAGTGACTCAATTTCCTTATAAGCAACTTTAATATCGTCGTTAACCATCCGAAAAAGTTGATCTAAGCGTTTCTTAATGCTTTCGATATCGTCGACAATCGGTTGAATGAGACTTCTGACATCCAGCATAATTAGCGATCGCTGTTGGTCGAGCTTGTTGTCGAGTAACTCCTTAACTTCGCCGACTATAGCCTTGTGCTGTTTATCAAAAAGGTTGTCTAACTGTTTTAGTTCTTCTTTATCGAACGCCATTAGTTTAATTTAGTTACTACTTAGTCGCAACGCAATGGAATATTAAGAAAGGCGGTTTACTCCTCGCGGACGTTACTTATTTCGCCTTTTGCGGCCAAGTCACGAATTTTGACTTCCAGCTCAGTAGCTGTCTTCGGATCACCTTTGAGAAAAGCTTTGGCAGCCTCCCGCCCCTGCCCAAGCTTTTGCTCTCCGTACTGGAACCAGGCACCCATTTTATCAACTAAACCGGACTTAACACCGAGGTCTAACAGGTCACCTTCCTTAGATATACCCGAATCAAACATTAAGTCAAACTCGGCCATTCTGAAGGGTGGAGCGACCTTATTTTTGACTACTTTGACCCGACAACGATTGCCGATCGGTACATCACCGTCCTTAATTTGTTCGCTTCGGCGGATGTCTAAACGTATGGAACAGTAGAACTTTAAAGCATTGCCACCAGGAGTAGTTTCGGGATTGCCAAACATCACGCCGATCTTCATCCGGATTTGGTTAATGAATATCAAAACTGTTTTAGACTTTGAGACGGCACCAGTGAGTTTACGTAAAGCTTGGCTCATTAGGCGAGCTTGAACACCCATCATTGAGTCTCCCATTTCGCCTTCGATCTCCGCTCTGGGAACGAGGGCCGCTACGGAATCTACGACGATTACGTCAACTGCATTAGAACGCACTAAAGTCTCTACGATCTCAAGGGCTTGTTCACCGGTGTCTGGCTGGGAAATTAGAAGATGATCAAGATCGACACCGAGTTTTGAAGCGTAGCTTGGGTCAAAGGCGTGTTCGGCATCAACCAGCGCCCCGAGCCCACCGAGTTTTTGAGCGGCACCGATCGCAGAGAGAGCAAGCGAAGTTTTACCAGAAGATTCTGGTCCAAAAATTTCGATTATTCTGCCTCTGGGTAAACCACCTACTCCTAAGGCCACGTCTAGAGCCAACGAACCGCTTGAGATAGCCTCGACATTAAGGTGGGTCTGTTGACCCATCATCATTATCGAACCAGCACCGAATTGTTTTTCAATCTGTCCGAGCGCTGCTTTTAAGGCTTCGTCACGACCAGAAGGCACAACTGCTTTTTCCTTTGCCATTACTCTTTTGTAGCAGGTGAGACGTTTTTAGCAAGGTTTGGGTTGTAGAGAACTTTAACAGTCTTGAGTGCAATTTTCTCTGCTCGATTCTTGGCTTGGAGAACAATTTCGTTAACTCCTGGGTTAAGCTGCACAGATTGGCTAAAGTGACCACTAGCGTTAACAAAAATTGGTTCGGTATTGACCGTTAGAATAGCTCCGCCGCTAGTACTACCCTCAAGAGTGATCTGGTCTTTATCGCTAGTAAACTCTGCTGGTACTGAGGTGACTTCGAGTAACGGTACGGAAGTAAACTTATTCAGTTCGTTCGCGATGTACAGCCCGATTCCTCCAAACAGTACTACCAGACCTACCACCCCTAAGAGTTTTGGCGTTATTAAAAACTGCCAGTCGCCAGCTTTCTTGGGACTGAAACTAACAGAGGAGGTTTCGGACTGATGCCAGTTAGCAGCCCTTTCAGACTTATAGGTGGCAATAATTTTATCTGGATTAAGATGGAGAAATTCGGCGTAACAACGAACATAGCCGAGGTTGTAGGCTTCAGCGGGTAGGCGATTGTAATTGCCGGTCTCTAGCGCCGAGAGGTATTTGAGCGGAATCTTAGTTGCGGCCTCAGCTTGCTCAAGGGAAATTTCCGCTTTAGAGCGAGCTGTTCTCAGGACGCTACCAAGACTCCGGCGCTTGCCAAGTTGCTTTGTGACAAAGCCGTCCATGTATTTCTCACCGTAAGACCTTTTTTCCAACAAAGCAATGGTTGATCAAAACGCTTTTAGCTTGACTTGTGGTTACGATTGGACAATTATTAGCCCGAACCTATAAGGAGGTCTGATATGGAAAAAGTAACTTGTTCTGTGGTGTTTCTAAGCCGCGATGGCTGGGTCTACTTAGCTCGTGGCAGAAAAGGGATGAACGATGGTTACTTTAACGGTTACGGCGGTAAACAAGAGGTCGGAGAAACAATTGCTGAATCTGGTATTCGAGAGACTCTTGAAGAGTCTGGGGGTGTTAAAGTTAATCCTGATAGTCTCCGTAAAATCTGTGTTCTCATTAGCCATTCCGATAAGATTATCAAAGGTCTGAGCCGGCCCCAGGCTAGGACACTGATCGTCCACTTCTATATTGCGAGCAAATGGGCTGGCCAGCCAAAGCGGACCGAAGCTTTTGAAGAAGCGATTCGCTTCGATTTCGATAAGCTTCCCCTCGATCAGATGCTTCCCAACAATCGCTACTGGTTAGCCAAGGCGCTACGAAGTACCCAGCCTTTTGTCGTCGAAGTTTGGTACGAGACCGAACGGGACGGAAAAAAGATTCCCGAAAGGTTTACTTTCCATCGCCAACCCGACGAAAAGCTGATCGCTGCCGCGTGAGACGCCAGAACGGTCATGGTCCCAGATAGTACTCGCCAAGCTTATTTATCTCGTCCCTATGGTCCTAGATAGTCGTCGGGGGAAACTAACACATCCCGTGGCTTAGCGCCATCAGCTGGACCTATCACTCCTTCGGCTTCGAGTAGATCTAGTAAGCGAGCTGCTCGAGCGTAACCAACTTTCAGACGTCGTTGCATCAAACTAGCCGAAGCCTTTCCAGCCTGGATAGCTAGTTCGCGTGCCTCGTTATATAAATCATCTTCTCCGCCGTCGTGAGCACCACCGCTACCACTATGCATCCCCTCCTTAAGAGATGGGCGATAGGTGGTAATCGACTCGTCGTAAACGGCTGGCGCCTGACCCTTCAAGAAATCAGTTACGGTTTTGATCTCTTTGTCTTTAAGGAAAACTCCCTGAATACGACGCGGTTGAGGCCGGTCGGAACTAATAAACAACATATCTCCTCGGCCTAAGAGCTTGTCTGCTCCTGTTTGGTCTAATATTGTCCTTGAGTCAGCGTTTGAAGCAACAGCAAAGGCAACGCGAGAAGTAATGTTAGCTTTGATTAAACCGGTAATAACATCAACCGAAGGCCGTTGGGTAGCAACTATCAAATGGATACCAACGGCTCGAGCCATCTGGGCTAGTCTAACGATCGAAGCCTCAACCTCATTTGAAGCTTGGGTCATTAGATCGGCTAACTCATCGATAACCACAACAATATACGGCATCTTCTGCTCGCCGTCGGGAATGGCGTCATTAAAAGCTTCGATATTGCGACGGTTGTGCGAGGCTAGCATTTGGTATCTTCGTTCCATTTCCGCCACCGCCCAACGCAAAGCAGAGATTGTTTTTTCGGTTTCGGTAATTACAGAGGTTAGAAGGTGAGGAATACCGTTATACTCAGTAAACTCCACTCGTTTCGGATCCACTAGGAGTAATCGCATGTCTTGCGGAGTATTACGGTAGAGTAAGTTAATCAGTACCGAGTTCATACAGACCGACTTACCAGACCCGGTTGCCCCAGCAATCAGTAGATGGGGCATTTTTTTCAAGTCAGCAACCACGACATGTCCTGCTACGTCTCGGCCGAGAGCGAGCGCTAAATTGGAATCAACTTCTTTATAACCGGGGGATTCTAACACTTCGCGTAACGACACCATTGCTGCTACTTTGTTTGGTACTTCGATTCCAACTAGAGACTTTCCTGGAATCGGTGCCTCGATTCGAACCGGGTGGGCAGCTAAGGCTAGGGCAATATCACTATTTCGGGCGGTGATATTAGTAAGCTTTACTCCTTCTGATGGTTTGAGTGTGTATTGGGTCAGGGTTGGGCCGATATTAACCTCACTCATTGCTACCTCAACCCCAAAGTCCTTAAGAGTTTTTTTGATTATTTCGACATTCTTACCGATATCTCCGCTTTCGGCTTTTGTTGCAGCAGAGTAGTCAAGCAATTCTAAAGATGGGAACTGCCAGTCTCCATTTGC
>JAUSEP010000072.1 GCA_030650195.1 Candidatus Berkelbacteria bacterium
GACCCCGCCTGTGGCAAAATTCATAGTATTTGCTGAAGTAATATATATACCCGTATCCGTATCGCCTGCGAAACTAAAAGCTGGAGCGCTTGCAGAACCATTGCCTGCGTAATATGTAGAGGAGTAAGAATTAGTGGAAGAGGCGGTGGTGGAGAAGAAGTTGGTTGTGGTGGCGGAAGTCCCAGTGGCGTTATTGAAAGTAAAGTTTTGGAGAGTGGATGAACCGGAAGAAAGTAAATCACCATCCTGATTTACAAAAAACTTAGTCGTGGAAGCTACTTTAAGCTCCATGATGTTGCCAGAATATCCTGACAGCATATCTACACCGATTGCTGTACCGCTGGTTCCACCTGCTATGGAAAGTTTGGCGTATGGAGAAGTCGTTCCGATGCCGACGTTTCCAGTTGGGAAAAATGCCTGTGAACCAATATTATCAAGTCGTAACCACTCAACCCCACCAGCAATTAGGGAGAGTTGGTCAGCGCCATTCCATCCCAGACCTGTGTTTGTGTCTGTCCTGTCTGGTTGTAGCGTGGGAATGACATTTGACGCTGCTGCTGCACTTAACGACGCACCATTAGAATTAGCAATGCCCTGAAACGAGGTCGTGTTGAATGAATACAATGGAAAAGTATTAAGACTCAGGAACATTTGGTCGTCTGCCCCCTCATAAAATCCAGAATCTCCATCACCAAAAGAAATTGTTGGGTTATCGCTTAAGTCTCCTGGTGTTTGATTAAGGTGTAGTAATCCCGTTGGTGCTGCTATCCCAATCCCTATGTTCCTACTTGAATCCACCACCAATCCATTGCCTCCTACAGTCAGAAGTGAGGAGAAAAGATTAGTAGAAGAAGCAGTAGTAGAGAAAAGGCTGGAGCTTGTAGCGGAAGTGCTGAGGAGCGAAGTGACGAACGCATTAGTGGTAGTGGCGTTAGTGGTGGTGGAGTTGCCGGTGATAGTTAAGTTAGAATTGATAGTCGAAGAAGCAGTTGAAAGAAAGCCGTTGAGAAAACCGAGAGTGGTGGAAGTGGAGACACCGTAGGCGGTGGGAGTCCAAGAAAATGTTCCCCCACCCGTACCACAAGCGGTACCGGTGTTAGAGAGGAGACCAACAGTATCAAATTGAGCGCAACCTGT
>JAUSEP010000073.1 GCA_030650195.1 Candidatus Berkelbacteria bacterium
CTCTAGGATACTGCAGCTACGTCATTTCACCACCAAGGCCGCTTTTGACATTGTTGGCCTTGGCCCAAAAGTAATAGATAAACTTTACGATGCTGGGCTTATTGCCGATCAAGCAGACATCTACCAGCTAAAAGCAGGAGACATTGCTCAACTTGAAGGGTTTGGCGAGCAGTCAGGAGAGAATATTATTAAAGCTATAAACGATCGACGAAAAGTTGGCCTGAGGCAGTTCATATACAGTCTTGGCATTAGACACGTCGGGGTCGAGACGGCAGAAGCGATTACCCAAAAATTTAACTCCTTAGAAAAAATCCGTCATGCCAAACTGGAAAGCCTTCAGGAAGTACCAGATATCGGACCGATAGTAGCCAAATCTATCCACGAGTACTTCTCACATCCTGAAAACCAACACCTAGTATATAGATTGCTCAAAGAGGTAAGAATCGCCTCGGTTCAGAGAGCCACCATAGGACAGTTGTCTGGAAAATCCATTGTCTTTACCGGAACTCTACAGCAAATGACCCGATCGGAAGCTCAACAGAAAGCTCGCGAACTTGGGGCGGACGTGAACGATTCGGTCTCAAAAAACACAGACTTCATTGTGGTAGGTGAAAATCCGGGATCCAAGGCGACTCAAGCAAAGAGCCTAGGGGTAAGAGTCTTCACAGAAAGAGAATTTCTGGAGCTTACTCACTAAAAAAAGCCGTCGGGAGGACGGCTGGGTGCTGATAACAGCTAGGATTAGGATCCGTAGAGCTCGTTGAGAGCGCTATTACGAGAATGGGCATCGATGGAGGGCTTTACTGTGCTAGTCAAATCGTTAACTAGCTCAGCTACGAGCAGGTTCAGTGGGTTTGAGTCGCGATCTGAAGCGTTTGCAACACAGCCGCCCAATATTTGCCCCTCTGGGCCGTAGAATCGGACGTCAAGGGTGTAACGTTGTCGTCGAACCCCTTTTGCGACTTGCTTTTCCATCTCTTTGCGTCGCTCGAACTCTTCGTAGGGCTCGTAGTAATACTTTTGGGGAAACACATCGCTCGGACTGAGAGAACTAGAGTACACACTATTTACCCTGCGAGCATGGGGGTGATCGCGCGGAAGCTCGTCAAAACGCCGCCCGGTTTCGGTATCTACATGCCGGATCGATACATAGCGCCATTCATCCTGTTCCCAGTCGGTAATCTTGATCCGACCGATGACTGCCACATCGAGCAAGCTACTGGCTATTTCCTCGCTCCATGTCCCGTCTTTGATTAGCGTCAGAACCGCACTGCTACGGAGATTAAAGAGAGCCATACTTCGTCTGGCGAGCTCCTGCTCAACCCTGTTTTGGATTGTATGCTCGGAACCGTTTGGCTCACGGATCCAGATACCACCACGGAGATCTAATAGGCTTCGCTTGAGCTCGTCCTCTTGGCGCGTTTTGAGCGCTAGTTGCTGCGCCTTTCTTCGCTTCGAAACTTTCCCGAGGCCTACAATTACGCCTACGACAACGACAATTCCAGTTATGGTTTCAATGATCATGTTCTTACCTCACGAACTGCCAATCACAAGTCAGCAGTACCGAAGCACCTGTAAAGGTACGTGAAGATAATACCTCAAAAACAAGATTTTATCAAAGGTTGAGATGGTTATCCCAGGTTGGTATACTCAACCAAGATATGTCTGAGATTTCTAAAGAAGATATTACACATCTAGCCAAACTTTCGCGACTAACTTTGTCGGACGAAGAAAAAGAAAATTTTGCCAATCAATTGCCAGAGATATTAGAGTTTGTAGACCAGCTATCTGCGGTGTCTAAGCTATCTTCTGAAAAGCCGACACAAATAACACCTTTGGCCAAGTTACGAGCTGATGAGGAATCTAGCGAGAAGCTCTCTCTTGAGATCTTACAAAAACTAGCACCTGCTTGGCACGAAGATCAGGTTGAAGTCCCGGCAGTATTTGGCGAGGTGGCTGATGAGTGATAAGTTCAACGCCTTTTTGCACCCAGAATTAAAGCCGATACTTGGTAGTAAGGGGCCACTATCAGGAATAAACATAGCAATCAAAGATAATATTTTAGTTAAGGATTGGCCGGCTACTGCAGGATCAAAGATTTTAGAAGGGTTTATCGCACCTTATGACGCTACCGTTATTAGGCGCTTGAAAGAATCGGGGGCAGCATTAGTAGGGAAGACCAACCTGGATGAGTTTGCGATGGGTTCTTCAACCGAAAACTCTGCTTTTGGACCAACTAAAAATCCTTGGGATATTAACCGGGTTCCTGGTGGTTCGTCGGGTGGCTCTGCTGCCGCCGTGGCCGCAGGTTTATGCGATGCGTCACTTGGTTCGGATACGGGTGGTTCGATCCGCCAACCAGCAGCTTTCTGCGGTATCACAGGCCTGAAACCAACTTATGGCTCTGTTTCTCGTTATGGTTTAATCGCATTAGCATCTTCGCTCGATGTAATCGGTCCGTTTGCTCGTGATGCTGAAACAGTCGAAAAAGTTTTTTCTGTTATCTCTGGTTCCGACAAGAACGATCAAACCACTTTTGACTACAGTTACAAACAAATCGAAACAGAACTCTCGAAACTAAAGGTTGGTTTACCAAAAGAGCTTTGGGAGCTTTCGATTGACCCAGAGATTAAAGTGGCAGTTCGCTCGATGGTTGACTGGCTATCTTCAAAGGGCGCAAAGATTATAGACGTCTCTCTACCGTCAGTTGTTTATGCTCTTCCAGCCTACTACGTTATTTTACCAGCCGAATGTTCGGCTAATTTATCTCGCTATGATGGTATTCGTTACAGCCAGTCTGTTACGAAAGAAGGTCAAAAGTTATTGGAGAGGTATATGGACACTCGGGCTCTCTTTGGGAGTGAGGTAAAGCGACGAATTCTGATTGGTACATTTGCTCTTTCTGTCGGTCACTATGACGCTTATTATCAGACAGCAGTTAATGTTAAAGATAAAATTACTGCTGATCACGAACGCGTTTTCAAAGAAGTTGAGGTTCTTTTAACCCCAACAACACCTGGTTTACCGTTTGAGTTTGGAGCCAAGAGCGATCCGGTTGAGATGTACCAGTCTGACCTGCTGACCGTTGCCGTCAATTTAGCTGGCGTACCAGCTTTATCTCTACCATGTGGCTTTAGTAAGAACAACTTACCAATAGGAGCTCAACTAATTGGTGCCAAATGCCAGGAGAATCTATTGCTATCAGTAACTAAGCAATACCAGAAAGAAACTGACTTTCATTTAAAAAAACCAAAAGGTATCTAATGGGGAAAAGAGCAAGACTAAAAAAACAAGCGAAAATTGAAAGAATCCTTGAGCAAAGACAGCAGGTGGAACAACGTAAAGTTGTTGCTCGTTCACCGATGATCCAGTTCGCAAAACGCTTTTTCTTGGTACTAATTATTACCGTCGCGATTCTTTATGTTGGGCAGACAATAAATCAGAAGATCGCCAAAGCTGAAAGTAGAATCGAGGCTACAAAGTAATGTCGTGGTGGAGTTGGCTTTTTGGTGGCGGGAAAAAGACTAAAGCCAAGATTGACTGGCTCGAAGTTGAGTCTAGACAGAGACAAATAGACGCTATTAGCGCTCAAAACAACCAGCTAGCTTTTAAACAAACCATTATCGAATCAGACAAATTGATAGACTCAATTATGAAGCAGTTAGCAGCTGGCGCTACCTTTGCTGATAGGCTCAAGGCTCTTCGACCTAAATTTTCCCGCAGCTCTTACGACCAGTTATGGAAAGCTCATATCAAAAGAAACGAGTTGGTCCACGACAACGGTAGTTTTGTT
>JAUSEP010000081.1 GCA_030650195.1 Candidatus Berkelbacteria bacterium
CACCTTTGAGAAAATCCTAACTAACGCAAACGACATCACCTTATACGCCAGGCCAACTAATTCAGGCCAACCCACTAGAGTGGAGGTTTATACAGAAAATGGAACAGAACTGATTGCCACCTTTGAAAATATTGACCAGGAGGGCACTTACCAGATATTACTTACCAATCTCCAAACACCCACAGATACATTTGACCTAAAAGTTATAGATAATAATATAGACATTGATTATATTGTTGACCCGACTTTGTACTGGGTAGGTACGGTGAGCGCCAATACTAATAATAAGGATAACTGGTCTACTGTTGAACCAACATTAGGCACCTGCCCTACAGGGGATGCTTCGGCAGCGCCTACTTCTTCTGACGCGGTTATTTTTGACGCTGATTGCGACGCTGATGCCACTATTAACGCTGCATTTAATGCTTTAGGAGTAGATATTAATTCGGGGTACATAGGAACTATTACGCAAAGCAATGGTACTACGATTACCGTATCTACCTCAGGTGACTGGACGCAAGCAGACGGTGTTTTTGTTGGCGGTGACTCCACAAGTCATCTTGATGTGAATAGGGACTTTACTTTATCGGGAGGCACCTTTACCCCTCCGGCGGGAAATTTTTTAATGGCCGATGACTTCACTATTTCCGGAGGGACGTACAACGAAGGGACAGGGACTATAAGTTTTGATGGTGGTCTGGATGGAATTGTGAATGTAGTCACTACAGAGACCTTTAATAACGTGACCATAAACAACGGTGGTCAAATTACCTATATTTCTAACGGGGACACAATAGTAGTAAATGGGACGTTGACACTGACTAATGGAAGGTTTTTGGCAGGTACTACTGGGGCGCACACTGCCACCCTGAATGCCAAGGGAGCGGTTTCCGTAGGCGCAGGTAGTGATGGTGGCAGTAGTGTCGGCAACCAAGTGGTTACGTTGTTGATTGATTGGTCAGATAGTCAGTCTGTGACGATTGCCGCTGGCGCTAAAATGCCGAAGACCACCCTTAATAACACTTCAGCGACTATCACCACTTCGGGCACCGGTACTGTTAATTGGTTTGATTTGCTCACACTGACCGCTGGTACTTTCGAAGGTGGTACGGTAACGGTTGACTTAGACGGCGGGCTGACCATTGATGGCGGTACCTATACGGCCACTACCGATAATACAAAAATTGGACGAAACTGGAGCCGGACGTCGGGTACTTTTACTCCTAATGGGGGGACGGTCACCTTTGACCACAGCGCCACCCAATCCATCACTGGAGAAACGTTTTATGATCTGACCATAAATAATACTGCTGGTACGCCCAGTGGCACGACTGATGTTGATCCCACGGCCGCCGTCACGGTTACCAATACCTTGACGGTCACCGACGGACAGTTTTCACCACAGACGGATTCTGATTTTAACAATGTTACCGTGGGCGCGGCCGGCTTATTAGTGCCAGATGGCTCGGCTATCCTCAACGTTTCCGGTGATTGGTCTAACGCCGGCACGTACACGGACCCAGGCCTTGGTGGTATAGTTTATTTTGACAAAGCTTCAGGCACTCAGACCATTAACAGCGGTGGCACTGGTACGACGCAAGACTTTACCAACATTACTAAATCGACCGGCGGCACGCTACAGCTAGTTACCAATGCCATCGACATTGATGGAACACTCACTATTACAAGTCCGTCCACGGTTGATATTAATGGGTTAAACCTGACGGCGGCGACCTTAGATAATGTAGGCACCTTTCAGTTAGAGGGCGGTGAGACCGTCACCATTACCACCCCGGAGACTGCCGAGGGAACTATTTTATATGACGGCGCGGGCGACTATACGACGGGGCTGGCCTACCCGGGCGACGCCTACTACAATCTCACCTTTAATGGCACGGGCAGTTGGACGCTGGACGCTACCTTAGACGTGAATAACACCATCACCTTAACAGCCGGCACGCTTGATGTCTCTGGTTCTAATTATGGAATCACCACCACAAGCTGGACCGACACAGGAGCAGGAGCATTCACCGAAGGCACGGGAACCGTCACCTTTGACGTGGCAGGAGGAACAATCAACTCAAACGAAACATTTGAGAATGTGACTATTAATCACGCAGGCACCACCACCTTAGGAGCTGCCCTTGATTTAGATGATACACTCACTATCTCAGGAGGAGATTTAGATGTTTCAGGAACTAACTACGGAATTACTGCCAAAAGCTGGACCGACACAGGAGCAGGAACATTCACAGAGGGGACTGGAACTGTCACCTTTGACGTGGCAGGAGGAACAATCAACTCAAACGAAACATTTGAAAATGTCACCATTAACCATGCCGGGACTACCACCTTAGGAGCAGCCCTTGACTTAGATGACACGCTCACTATCTCAGGAGGAGCTTTAGATGTTTCAGGAACTAACTACGGAATCACCCTAAAATCTTGGACCGACACAGGAGCAGGAACATTCACAGAGGGGACTGGAACTGTTACCTTTGACGTGGCAGGAGGAACAATCAACTCTAATGATGCCTTCAACAGTGTGACCATCAACCACGGAGGCACTTCCACATTAGGGGCGGCTCTTGATGTTGATGGTAACCTCACTATCACTTCAGGCATCCTGTCATCTTCTGGCAACAACGTAAATTTAGCTGGCAACTGGTCTAATTCTGATACCTATACCCATGGTTCCAACACCGTAACCTTAGACGGAAGCGACCAAACCATAACCTGTGGTTCTTCAGGCACCACCTTCAATAACTTAACCAAGACCGTTTCAGTAGCTCGCGCTCTAACTTTCACAGCTAGTCAGACATGCACTGTAGCTGGTACCTTCACAGTAGAAGGAGCTTCAGGAGCTTTATTATCCCTCCGTTCTTCCACAGAAGGCACCCAATGGAAAATAGACCCACAGGGAACCAGAACCGTTTCCTACCTTGACGTTAAAGATTCCAACAATATCAACAGCACAGCCATATCCTGTTTAACTAGCACCAACAACTGCACTAACTCTGGCAACAACACTAACTGGACCTTTGCAGTAGTTGCAGCAACTTCCTCATCGTCAGCACCAAAACCGCCTTCAGGAGTAGGAGAATATATAGAAACAATAGCAGAGATACCAGAGAAGATTGTCGTGATTCCAGAAGCCATAGTAGAGGGAGCGAAGAGAATTACAGAGCAGGTAGCTAACATACAAAAACAGCTTGCAGATTTAATAAGGCCTAAGCAAGAGAAGCCGACAGAGATAGTGACTGTGCCGGAAGAACCGCCATTTGTGTTTAAAAAGCTGGTAGAACTTTTGCCTGCAGAACCAATAAAACAGTTTGTGCTTGCCCCTTTGCCAAGAGAACTGCAGTTTTTCACTGAAAAATTCGTTGGGCTAGAAAATGTTCTTAAAGAAGTTGGTATCTCAAAAATATCTGATATCACAAAATTAGAAAATAAAAGCATTAATTTACCCGGCTTAACAGAGTCGGCCAGTATTTTGAGCGGAGAATTGGAAATTGGCAGTTTGTCTAAAATAAATAGCATTCCTGTTAGTGAATTGTCTTTTGAGGCAAAACAAAAAATTCCATCAGAAATTGTTTTCGCTAAAACCGGCGCCGGCTTAATAGACATGAATATTAATTTGAGTATTAATAACAGAGGAGAGCCCGAACAAAGAATTAAAACTATCTCCGGTAAACCGCTGGAATTAGTAGTAAAGCCAGACAAACCTGTAAAAAAGATTAAGGGGTATTTGATTTTGAGAAGAAAAGAGGTAGCATCGGGATTTTTGCAAGACCTTTTTGAGAAAACACCTGCTTCATTGATTGGTTCTGTTTCGGGAGTTCAACCACAGAATAATAAAACGGAAGTTGAGCAAAAATTAGTTTTGCAGGAGTTTGAATACACAGATTCTAATAAAGACGGAATTTATCGAGCCAATATTCAAGCTCCATTAGTTGACGGTGAATACGAAGTTATAACAATAATGGATTATGAAGACCCAAAGCTGGCACTTCGCGAGCTACAGCTTATTGTAGTTATTGACCCCGAGGGCTATGTTTACGAACAATTGCCTTCGGGACAATTAAGAATAAAGGATGCCAAAGTTTCTCTGTATTGGTTAAATCCTGATTCGCCAGCTGGCGAAAGAAATTATGAGCTTTGGCCTGCTCAAAAATATCTGCAAAACAATCCTCATATTACAGACGATACCGGCAAATATTCATTTTTGGTGCCCAAAGGCAATTATTATTTAAAGGTCGTTGCCAACAATTATTCTGACTACCAAACAGAATCATTTTCTGTTACAGAAAGTGACGGCGTTCATATGAACGTTGAAATGAAAAAGAAATTCTGGTGGGGAATTTTAATTGACTGGCTCAAAAAAATAATTTAAAATTATTTATGTTTGAAAATATGGGTAAAAAAAATATTATAGTAATTCTTTTTATTTTGTCTTTGATAGGTAATGCTTTTTTAGTCGGCAATTACTTTTTTATGCAAGGAGATTTCGCCAAAGTGCGAGAAGCCAT
Source organism: Candidatus Berkelbacteria bacterium (assembly GCA_030650195.1). GTDB lineage: Bacteria > Patescibacteriota > UBA1384 > 2-12-FULL-50-11 > 2-12-FULL-50-11 > JANLIQ01. Next base: position 4,530 of record JAUSEP010000081.1, read on the forward strand.
AGAACAAAAACAAACTAATAAAAAAGTTGCGGACTTTTCAACTCTTTTTATTGAAAAAGTTTTAAAAGCTGAAAAAGATGTTGATTTTGAAGAGCGATTAATGTTAGAAACAGCCGTAAGGGATTTAAACGACCCGGAAATTTTACTGCAATGGCGAAAATTTACCGAAAGCAAAGTTAAAGAAGACGCCCAAAGAGAGGTCAAAAATTTATTAGAATTGCTATTAGTAAAGATTGCCACTTAACTGAGCGCTTGTTTTGTGTTTTTATTTATGGAACATAAAACAAGCGCTCAGTTTTTTTACGCGGGCTTGACATTTGTTTTTAAATCCCTTAGATTACAGTATCTTAACAAATTATCATTAAAAAATAATATGAATATAAAACCATTATCAGGCCATATATTAATAGAACCAATCAAAGAAGAAGAAAAGACCAAGGCAGGTATTTTTTTGCCCGACACCGCTCATAAAGAAAAGTCAGAGCAAGGAAAAATAATCGCTACGGGTCCTGGC
>JAUSEP010000044.1 GCA_030650195.1 Candidatus Berkelbacteria bacterium
GCTGAATTCAAGCCCGATAGTAAAGAGAAGTACCACGGCGCCAAGATGTGCCAGAGTGGCTACAAAATCAGTATAGGTAACCAGACCGAGAAGACTTGGACCGACTAATATACCAGCTAGAATAATACCGACCACCGCAGACTGGTTTATCCGGTAGGCAATCAGGTATCCTGCCAATGCCACAAACATGAGCAGGCTCATCTGAAATTCTGTGGTTGATAGAATTGATGTTCCGTCCAACTAAATTAACTCCTCTATTTATCTCGGTAAGATATAGCATATACTAAAATCTTCAGTTTGTACCACTGCCGAATATAAGCCTACGCAACAGCGTCAGTATTTTGCTAAGCAGGTTTCGGGGACTCTGGAATAGGCTTTTCCCTGGTCGCCATGACTTCCTCAAAGATGAGTTTCAAAACGAATTAGATGATGGTGAGAGCTACTGCAGAATAAAAAGATTTTAACAGATACGAGTTGTGGTAGCGGAAACTTGCATACCCCAGGGTAACTGATAGAGCCATGAGCAAAGATACTTTGATTGCCTTATTAAATATACTCTTTATTTAACCCTACCTGTTGCGGTCTGTCCCTAATAGTGATACCACTTCTTAAGTCGTAACCACAGCCAATATAGCCTCGGGTGCCGGTAGTTGGTATCCCTATGCACTGTGTGGACGTATCTGGATTATATTACTTTCTCCACTGCTCAATCAAGGCTTTAGATTCCTCTAGAGTGGTAAATATCTCCCAGTTCAATAGCTCATCTCTCATTTCCTCATTCAACGACACGATATAACCATTCTCCCAGGGGTTGCCTTCAGCAAGACTACCCACTCTAACGGCTTAGTCACCATCACCGGATTACCCGGCAGTTGGAGCTTTGCCTCCTCAAAAGCGGCTTTCAAACTAATTCTTGGTCTCGAGTATAACAGCAACAAGTACAAAACACGCATAAATAGTGAAATATAACTAATAACAAAAGTAACCAAGATTATTTGAAAGAGTACCATTCAAGTA
>JAUSEP010000029.1 GCA_030650195.1 Candidatus Berkelbacteria bacterium
CCGGATTTACCAATCAAATTGAGTGGGCGGCCTGGCAGTTGCGTTACAATTACGAGGCTGCTGGAATGGACGCTTCTTGGTGGAGCTCGCATTACTCCACCCACTACTACGTTGGCTATTCCCGTAGCCACAACTGGAGCATCACGTATTACGTCGTCACCTACAAAAATAAGGCTACGGCATCGCTTTATCGGTATACCCCACACGTGGGTTACGGAAACTTTAACTTCTGGCGGCTGATGATAGATTGGTTCGGAGTAGGCACTTCTAGCGGTGGCGGATCAGTTCTTGGCATTAACGACACCGAAACCATCTCCCAAGCAACTTACCGGAGCCATATAAAGATGGCTGGCACAAAAGCCACTGAGGTTCGAGCTTACTTTGGAGATACTCTAATGGCCGATGTCGGTGCCACTAGCTGGAGTACCGAATTCGATACTCCGATGGGCGCTACCGACTACTACGTTTACTATCGAGACACTAACGGGGCTGAGGTAGCCAGAAAGAAGATTACTATCGATCGACGTAAAACAGGGGATGTAGACGGTAACGGCAAAGTCGACCTTCTTGACGTTTCATTCATGAGCGATGCCTGGGGCCTGACAGTTAAGGACGATGCTTGGTTAAACTTAAACCCTGACAGCGATAACGTTGTCGATCTGTTGGATCTATCACTACTCGCCAACAGCTTTGAAGGGTAGACTAAGTATATAAATTCAATGATTAAGCTAACTAATATCTGGGCTACGGGCGTCATCGTAAGTCTAATCTTCCTCATCGGCCTGCCGTCGACAGCTTTTGCAGCAGGGTCAATTACAGCCTCAGGTGGCGGAAGTAACAACGCCGGCAATACCTTTACAGTAACTGTCAAAGCCTCTGGTGCGACATTTGACAGCTTACAAGGACTTATATCAGTCTCCGGGCCTGTAAGCATAGTCTCCTTCTCGGCTGGTGGCGCCACTTGGCTGCCTGGTAAAAGCCCAAACAACAACAATCAGTTCGTTGGTATTACCAGTCCAACCAATTCACTAACAGTTGCCACCATTAAACTGAAGGGGACAAAAGTTGGCTCAGGCAAGGTGACTGTTTCTGGTGTTCGTTTGGCTCGTTCTGGCGCCGAAGTCGGCACCGGCGGAGGTTCAGCTAGCTATACCATCACTCCCGCCTTGGCACCACCGGGTTCCGTTACGGTAAGCTCTAGCACTCACCCCAATCAGGAGGAATCGTATGACATTTCAACGTTAGAGCTCTCCTGGAGTGCACCAGGAAACGGTGCCAGTGGTTACGCAACCTCGTTCAACCAAACTGCCGATACTGTTCCCGAAGCCAAGACCACTACCACTAGTACGACCGCGAAGTATGAGAATCAAGCCGTAGGTACCTATTACTTTCATATCCGCGCCAACAACAAAGACGGCTGGAGCGACACGACTCATTTCAAAATCAACATCAAGCCAACTACCGACAGTACTCTAGCGGTGCCAGCTATAACATCGATTACCACTACGCCCGAAGCAGTAAATGATATTGAAGCTGGAACGCTCACGGGAATTCTCATCAAAGGCACCGGTCCGGCAGGATATACGATGATGCTGACTTTCGCTCCTGATTGGGCCCTATCGGCAGAAAAATACCCTGCCCCAGTTATTACCGAGCAGGGAACCTGGGAGTTAACAATTACCGATCCTATTAAGGCCGGTTTTTATAAATTGACTGCTATCGGTAAAAAGGACTCAACTGTTTCACCTACAAGCCCTACAGTGACCTTTGAAGTTACTGTTGCCGAAGGAGGTAAGGTTCGTTTGATAACAGCTTCAGACGCCACTTCAACTTATCAGCAAGCACAGGCAACTCATGTTGCTGAGGCAACCGCCCGACGTAAGATGATTTGGGGTGGTCTGGCCGGTATCGTCCTTCTTGCCGCTATTGTTCTGGCAGCGGTTTTTCGTCGGAAGCTTTTCGCTGGCAAGACTTAAAGCTTATCACTTCAAGATCTTGAATGACTTGACTATAGTCTCTAATGTTTGGGTGAGACTATCTGTTGGGCTTGAGTCCTCGATGTAAGATAGGGCAAAACTATAGCCAGCTGACTGAACAACATAGAATACTTCAGTTGAACCAGCAAATGGTTCGGTACAAACGAACTTGATACCCTGATGTTGATTAAGTTTGATGTCGCTTGGCTGCGTGCATCCGTCTGGTTTATTTCCTTTGGTAGTTACAAATACTTCCGTAGGAGTTTTGTTCTTGTTAAGCGTAATAAAAACTGCTCCCGATGCTGGCTCAGCTGGTGCATTGCCAATAGAAGTAACCGTAGGATCGCTTTCGTCGATCGGCCAAGACTGTGGACGAGAAACTTGATAGCCTTGTTGATTATTTGTATAAACCTTCCAGGTAGATGTATCAACATTGGCAGATTTGATATTAGAGTTGGCGTAATCGGTCGTATCAGTCACAGTATTCTGCGTCCAAACTAGATAACACAGGGCACCAACCAAGACAACAGCAAAGACTAGCAATAAAATTTTCAAGTTTGTTGTCGCAAGTTCGTGATTGCCCGGCATTGTGTTCAGTTCCATAAGATAATCTTAATACATTAAAGGGGGTCTGTATTTATTCGCTTGGCTTAAACGTCCAGTAGCGGTTACCAAAGAAGTTCCAGAAAAAAACTATCACGATGGCGACCACCTTTGCCAGATTGTAGTACAGACCCTTTTCGGCGACCAGAAAATGAATGATTGCTTCAGTAATTGCTAAACCAATCGCCGCAATGATTGCGTATTTGAAGAAGGTTTGAACGCGAAACGGTAAT
>JAUSEP010000031.1 GCA_030650195.1 Candidatus Berkelbacteria bacterium
GCCCGTTTTTTGTTTACCTACAACTATCCCAGTGATAGTGAGATCACGCTGCCCGAGGGCAGTTAGTGATAAAGGCGAGTAATTAAGTGAAATGATCTATTAGTACACCATGGCTAAATGCATTGCTGCACGTACACCGAGTGCCTATCAACCTGGTGTTCTACCAGGGATCTATGAAGCCTAATCTTGAGGCTAGCTTCGCGCTTATATGCTTTCAGCGCTTATCTAGCCGTGCTTAGCTACCCAGCGATGCCATTGGGATGACAACTGGTACACCAGGGGCACGTTCTTTTCGGTCCTCTCGTACTAGAAAAGAGCCCTCTCAAGCTTCCACGCACACAGCAGATTAAGTCCGACCTGTCTCACGCATATGAATCCACCATTTCGGGTGGTATAGACTATACCATCACCTAGCCACAACACTGGCTAGGGGTTGACGTGTGATACACCTGTTTAAAGGCATATCTCATCTTAGGTCCAATGACCTTCGGAATCAGTCGTTACGGGGGTACAACTTATGTTGTCGTAAATACGTTATAACCTCTTTAGAGGTGTGAGTACGTCTTTTGGAGTAGTTAAGTTCAGCGAACTCGTCTACCAAAGACGCGGCATTGATGAAGCGTTTGAGATCTGCTCTGTCTTTCAACAAGTCACAGATTCGCAAACCAACTTCACAATGATTTCTCTTCAAACGTACATACGGCAGTAAAACTTTCATGATCTCTTCAACCGGCTTCAAACCAGTGACCGTATATTCAGTCATCTCGTCGCTCCGATCTCGGATATAACCGATTTCGAAGAGTTGATGGAGCCATTGAAGATGTTTCTTATATAAGGTCTTCTGATAGAAAACAATGCTGGCTCGTATTTCATAGCCCAGCCGATAATCACGACGGGGTACTATTTGAAACATGATGCAGCCATCTCCATCGAGAAAGCCAGCGATATAAGATTTTATTGTTGACGAAAGTTTCACCATAAGTTGACCTTCCCACGGGGTTACCCTTGGTTGCGATCGGTTGCAACCGGAGGGTTTCTCCGTTATGAGTCAACTTTATTAAATCACCTTACGGTG
>JAUSEP010000045.1 GCA_030650195.1 Candidatus Berkelbacteria bacterium
ATAGCTCGATTCCAGCTAATTTTGCCAATTTAACCAGATCGTGAGTCCGGAAAGGTTCTGCCCCCTTCTTAACCGAAATGCCCTTGAGTATTTTTTCCAAGCTTAGTTGGCCCAGGTAGAGCGACCAGGCAAAGTGTTTTAAACGAAAAAGGTCGGCAGCGATCTTTCGATTATCTTCAGCGCTGTCGAGCCAATATTGCAAAGCATCCCGTTCCGTCATTACCCCACGCTCCTAAACGACTTGAGCTCCTTGGTTTTTCCCTCTTGGTGTTCTTTCCTGCCAGCGCTGACAAAAGAGATAGCCTCGCCCTCTGTCATAAGCTTTTCTTCAGTTTTTGCACTCATCTAAGTGCCTTTATCATAGGTGCTTCCCGAGAAAGTGTCAATGTTAACCCCTACTCTACTCATCTACTTTTGGTAAGCTGTAGTTAGGGAGGGAGAAAGACTGGAAGTTAAAGTACCACAGAACATAGATATGCAAGACAAGGTCATTGGGCCGTTGACCTTGGTACAGTTTTTTTATCTACTTTTTGGTGGATTGTTTATATATTTGCTTAATAACTGGACCTCTGGAACTTTTTTGAGGCCTTTATTTTGGTTGATTGCCGTTCCTGTTGGCTTACTCTCGTTCGCCCTGGCGTTCATTAAGGTTCAGGACCGGCCTTTTATCTTTTTTCTAGGATCTTTAGTCCGTTACCTCCAACGCCCGCGAACTCGTGTTTGGCAGAAGGGTCAGTACCAAAAGTCTACTCACATTATTGTTAAGGAAGAGGCAAAAGTTGAGACGCCTCACAAAGATTTCGATAAGGCCCGTGTTCGCGATATCGTTGGGATTTTAGACAGACCGGAGAATACCGATGCCAAATAAGAGTATCCCAAACGGTAAAAAAGCCAGCCCCTCCTCCACCCAGCAGTATGTTGCGATTTCGGAAATTCGTGATGATGTCGTTGTCCTAAACGACGGCTCAATCCGTCAGGTCGTTAAGGTCAAGCCGGTCTCAATTGAGTTACGTAGCCAAAAGGAACAAGATGCCGTCATCTACCAGTTCCGCAGTTTCTTAAACGCTTTAAAGTTCCCCATCCAAATCAGTATTCAGGGCCGCCGAGTGGATTTAAGCCGTTACATCGCCAAACTGCAAAACATCGGCGCCGATGAGCCCAACGAGCTGATTAAAGTCCAGATTACCGATTACATCGATTTTATCGAACGCTTAAGCAACGAAGTTAATATTATGGACCGCTCGTATTACGTTATTGTCCCCCACAATAAAAGCCCCGGCGTTTCAACTACCAGACAAACCTGGATGGACAAACTACTTGGGGGCAAGAAAGGCAAGGAAACTGTTTATACGGTTCAGGAGTTCGAGGATCTAAAGGTCCAGTTGGAAGAGAAAACCCAGATTGTCACCGGCCGTCTGGAATCGCTTGGCATCCAGGCCAAGAAGCTGACTTCAGCCGAGCTAATTGAGCTTTACTACAACACTTACAACCCAGAAGAATCCACCACTCAACACATTGAAGATATTGAGCAGTTGACTGGTTCAGTTATTAAAAAAGGTAAAAATGACGATCAGATAACGAACGTCGTCACTGATGTCATTAAAGCCGCCCAGGCTGGTGAACTGGCTCCAGAGACAGAAGCGCCCTCAGTCCTGCCTCCAACCAAAGAGAGTAAACCACCCGAAACACCGCTAACGAGCGAGGCAGAGCCAGTTATCACCAAGAAGAAGTCCCTAAGCGAAATTATGGCTTCGATCAACCCCAGGGAGGCCAAGTCGGCCGCCGATACCGAGATGGATATTTTCAAGAAGGGTTTGGCCGACGTGCTGGATATTATCTCCCCGGCCGGAATGTCCATTTCGCCTAGCTATTTGCAGATCGGCTCGTTTTACGCCCGAACGATGTTCGTGTTTACCTACCCACGCTATCTCTATTCCGGTTGGCTGTCGCCGGTTTATAACTTTGATGCCACTATTGATGTCTCGATGTTTATCTACCCGCTTGAATCCGCCTTGGTGATGAACCAACTGCGCCGCAAGACCACCCAACTTCAGTCTAGTTTGCAGATTGAGCAAGAGAAGGGCTTAGTTCGAAACCCCGAGCTGGAAACGGCGATTGGCGACGTTGAAGAACTGCGAGACACCCTGCAAAAAGGCGAGACGCGTCTGTTCCAATACTCGCTTTACTTCACCATCTACGCCAAAACGCCGGAAGATTTGCAAACGCTAACCAAACAGATCGAAACGACGCTCGGTGGCATGCTCGTCTACTCCAAACCGGCTCTGCTTCAAATGGAGGAGGGCTTCTCGACGACGATGCCGCTGGCTTACGACGAGCTGCAGATTGTCCGCAATCTGGACACCGACTCGCTCTCGACTACCTTCCCCTTCTCCAGCCAGGATCTGTCGCATCACGATGGCGTGCTCTACGGCATTAACCTGCACAATAGCTCGCTCGTTTTGTTTGACCGTTTCCAGATGGAGAACGCCAACCAAGTGGTTTTTGCCAAGTCCGGCGCCGGTAAATCTTACTCAATTAAACTCGAGGCCTTGCGAACGCTGATGTTGGGAGCAGAGGTGATTGTTGTTGATCCAGAACGAGAGTACGAATCGCTCTCCCAAACAATTGGCGGTACTTATATTGATATCTCGCTGAATTCCGCCCAAAAGATTAATCCGTTCGACCTACCAAAATACGTCTCGGCAGACTCGGCCGAAGCGGGAGAGGACGTTCTGCGCACCACTATTGCTGGCTTACACGGATTAATCAGCTTAATGGCTGGAGGATTAAACGCCGAGGAAGATGCCTTGCTCGACAAAGCGCTCTACGAAACCTACGCGATGAAGGACATTTCAATTGATCCAGCTACCCAGAACAACCCTCCGCCGCTTTTGACTGATTTAGTTGGGGTGCTCTCCAATATGACCGGGGCGGAACAGCTCGTTAATCGGCTGGTGAAGTTCTCCGAAGGGTCGTTCTCTAATCTGTTTGACTCGCCAACAAACATTGATTTAACCAATAAGTTTACCGTTTTCTCGATTCGCAATATGGAAGATGAGCTCCGCCCGTTAGCAATGTATCTGGTACTAAACTACATCTGGGCTCGGGTCAAGGGACAGCTGAAGAAACGCTTGCTCATAATTGATGAGGCCTGGTGGATGATGCGTTTTGAGGATACGGCTAAGTTCTTAAACGCCATGACCAAAAGGGCTCGCAAGTACTTCTTGGGTGTTACCGTTATTAGTCAGGATGTTGAAGACTTTATCGACAACGCTTACGGCAAGGCGATTGTTTCGAACTCTGCCACCCAGCTGCTGTTAGGACAATCGCCAACCGCCGTTGACAAGCTGGCCAGTGTCTTCAAGCTCACTGACGGTGAAAAACAGTTTCTGCAAACCGCCGATGTCGGCCAAGGATTATTAGTAGCCGGGGTAGACCGAGCAGCGATTCAAATTATCGCCTCCTACACCGAAGATCAGTTCATCACAACAAACCCTGAACAAATTCTAAGCATGTTCGGGCAGGAAGCATAATGGGAAGAATAGAGAATATAGATTATAGATTTTGGAATTTCACTCCATATTCTAAAATCCATATTCTAAAATCTTTTTACTGATGGCGGAAGAAGAATTGCCAGAAAATTTAGGAAATTCGAGCACGGCTCAAGGAGAGTCAGATGAGTCTGGCTTAAGTGGGGCTGGGGCGCCGGGGCAGCCAGTTGTGTCGGGAGACGTTCAGCCCGAAGACGACTTCGGAGAAAGGGTCAGCGATAATATTAACACGGCTCAGAACGTGCGTGACATTGGTCGGTGGGGCAAGAAGAAGTTTGGTCCAAAGGAAGCTGAAGGCTTAGAAGGGGGTGTGGAAAAAGGGAGCTCAAAAGCTAAGGGCGGTAAAAAAGGCCCCGACGGCGTTGATAAGGCCAAGAACTTAAAGAGGGTGCCAACTGCAGCTAGCAGAGCGGGGGCGACTGGCGGAGAAGCGGCTGGCTTAACAGGAGGTCAAGCTGCGGCAACTGTTGGCGGTGAGGCCGCTGCAGCAGCCGGAGCGGCTGAGGCAGGTGCTACGGTCGGGTCAGTTGTGCCAGTTGTTGGTACGGCTATCGGACTCGCCGTTGGTTGGTTGGTTGGCAAGCTCCTACCAAAGGCTATTAATTTCATTAAGAACAACTGGACAAAACCGGTTTACGTTATTGCTGGGGTATTTCTCCTGTTAGCCATTCCGTTTGGTCTAATCGGCCTCAAGGGTGGCGGACAGTATCCAAGCACCCAAGCTCAACAACAACAAGCAACTCTAGTTTCCGCGATCGCTGGTGATCTTATTGCCGGGAAGAAAGTGACCCAGGAGGGTGTAGATAAAATTAAGGGTTATTACCGAGATTTGGTCCAAACTGCTCGCAGTAAAAACGCTGCCAAGGCAGCAGAAGCAGAGAAACGATTTAAGGCACTTGGAGACCAACTTGATCAGTTAATAAACTTGAGCGGAGATCCACAGAAGAAACTACTCGCTCAGATTAAAGCGGAAGAAAAACAAATCTTCAAGGATTTTCCCGATCTCTTTCCTGTTGGCGGGACATGCGCTGAGTTAAAGCCGTTTATTGACTCGGGGCAGTTCAAGATCGGCTCAGTTAATGGGAAGTCTAACGCCAAAAATGTTGTTGAGGGAGTACTAGCAAATAAAATTGGTGAGGTCTGGCCAGCCAGTCCCGGGCTCTGTGCTACGCTAGTCTACTTATTAAAAAATGGGGTTAAAATCGGCACCAATACTTTCTCGCTAGGGCACGAAAAGTATTCGGGTAATAAAACTAGCGGCACCACCATCTCCCAGCACTGGTGTGGCGAGGCAATAGATATTCAGTCTATTGATGGGGTGCATGTTGGTAAAAATGAACCAACCAGAAAGGCGATGCAGTTGATCAAGCAGGGCTGGATGGCGAAAGTTGGTGCACATGAATCATTCGGACCATTTTACGACCTCCAGCTAAATGACGGCAGGAGTTATTCCAAGGACATTGGAGGTCATGACGACCACATTCACCTTTCTGGCCCACCACTAAATAAGAGTTGCTATGGCAAGAGATAGCTTTGGTCGGTCATTACTAATCATAACCTCAGCCATCCTCTTGGTGGCACAACCTTTTTTTTCGATTACCTTATCTGCTATTCCTCGCCCGACCCCTGTTTACGCCCAAATAGATAAGCCCGAGGAAGAGGAGCTCGTTCCAGAGGGAGAGGGTGAGGCGGTTGACTCAAGTGAAGATGCGCCATTAGAACCAGCCGACTTTCAAATCGAGACGCTAGATGATCTAGGGGTGTTCTATGAGATCCAAAACAGTCTTAAAATGTCCCCTGACGACGTAACCCAACTCAAGGAAAGTAAGGTTGATATCCGTGTTACCGATTATCTGCTCCGACTTGTTCTGCCAGAGGAGTACGGCGGCTACGGTTTCGATCACATTAAAGTTAATAGAATTTTGAAAAATTACACTTCCGAAGGTGCTGGTAAGTATGACCGTGAAGGTACCCAGTCCGTCACTGATGAGGGAGATATTGTCTCCGGCCACAACCGCGGTCAAGCCTTAGATATTTCGGAAGTCGGTTCCGTTACATGTAAATTAGTCTACAAACGGCATCTTGGTGGGAGTACAACTAAATGGCAGAAGCCTCTCCCAGTTAAGGTAGCTTGGCAGAGTACCGAAGGGGTTAAAAATAATCCCACCCCCACCGCACAAAGCATTCTGGGTGCCTCTGGCGAGATGTCGGCTCAAAGTATTCTTGCTTACCTAAACGAGTCCGGTGAGATGGATTACTACATCGAATTTGTTAAGGGGATGGATCTGAAAACCATTGTTGGTTATGTGGGGGCCAATATTTATTTAAAAACTTTTGGAGTTAACCAAGTTTTATCCGACCCGTTTGCCGACGGGTTGCTACACGCTTTAGGTGGCTCAGTTCTTGAGAAAGTGCTCCCGGGCTTACCGGCTGGGTTGAACACTGGAGATAACGACGAGGATGCAAGAGTCGCTTTTGCCAAATCTCGCCTTGAACAGGGTCTTAACTTACCTGCCGGTTCACTTAAGGGCTACGGTTGGGACAACATCCTCCAGGCCACGGGTAAACGGCATTTAGAGACGTCCCTTGGCATTCCAAGCGGTTATTTTGATAAACACACA
>JAUSEP010000040.1 GCA_030650195.1 Candidatus Berkelbacteria bacterium
CTTGGTACAACAGGTTAGATCGAACATCCACAACCAAAACACAATTTATCCACAGCAAGTACATTTTTTTCAACAGCCCCACACCCAATAATCCACCAACCCACAGCCCTTATAATTACTACTAAGTATGGAAACTAAAAAATTAACTACTTTTAATACAAATGAAATTCAACACTGAAAAAGAAAAACTTCTAAACGCTGTTAGTATCACTAGTCACCTAGCTACTACTCGGTCAACACTACCAATTCTTCAGAATATCTATCTTGAGGCAAAGGAAAATCAGTTACTCGTTAAATCTACAGATCTAGACCAGACACTAGAGGTATTAGTCGAGGGAACGGTAAGTGAAAAAGGAGCTCTTACTATCCCAGCACGGTTAATCGTGGAGTACCTAACAAACAACCCCGACGCCAGCATAACCCTAGAGTCAAACGACCTAGATCTGACAATCCAATCCACCAACCATAAAGCTAAAATGAAAGGTTTAGCTGCCGAAGAGTACCCCTCGGCCCCAGCTATTAAGCCAATATCTGAAGCAGTTTTACCGCTAGCGGCTCTACGACAAGCAATTAACAGAACGATATTTGCTAGTGCCCAGGACGAGACTCGACCGGTATTAAACGGATTATTATGGCGATTTAACGGCAAAAAATTAACGATAGTCGGTACCGATGGGTATAGACTAGCCTGTCAGTCGCTAGAGCTTTCCGGAGACCAGCAAGGAGATTATATTATCCCTAAACGCGCCCTCCAGGAGCTACAGAAGCTACCGGGCGACGGTGAGCTAGAGGTTGCCTTTGCTAGCAACCAGGTTAGATTTAATTTGGGGGGAGTTACCCTCACCTCCCGTCTAATCGACGGCAACTTCCCACCTTACGAAGCAATAATTCCAAAGAAAATGAGTGTCGAGATCGCCGTTTCTTCCTCGTCTCTAGCGAAGAGCTTGAAATTAGCATGTCTCTTTTCTCGTGACTCAGCCTACAGTACTAAAGTTCTACTTGAAGGCGACACCGTTAGGATTAGTGCTGTCTCGGCTACTATTGGCGAGAACTCAAACGAGTTAAAGCTGGCCTCGCCGGTAGCGGAACCCCTAACCATCTCGCTAAATGCACAGTACTTAGTAGATGGGTTGGGCGCAGTTGAGGGAGATGCGAAGGTTGGTTTTATCGATGCCAAGAGCCCTATAACTGTTGAGTCGATCAAAAAAGACCAATATCTCTACCTCTTAATGCCACTACGAAGCGAGTAAGGGATGCCAGTGCTTGGAGGTAAATGCTAAGCACGCTGACCCTGGAGAGTTTTAGAAACTTTTCCAAAGAAGAGTTTGAGTTTAAACCCCGTACTTTTATCACCGGACTAAACGGAGTTGGTAAAAGCACAATTCTAGAAGCAGTTCGGATATTATCGGTCGGCAAGAGCTTCAGGACGAGCCGACTAGACGAAGCAATCCGTTTCGAAGGAAGGTATTTTCGTCTAAAGGCCACAATTCAAACCAATCAGGAGCTAGAGCTGTTCTACGGCAACCAGTTTGAAACGGAAGAGACAAAAGAACGTCGCCTAACATTTGTCGGAAACCCAGTTAGTTGGGCAGATTTCTTGGGAGAGTTCCCGACGGTGTTGTTCGCGCCAAACGACCTAGATATTATCTTGGGTTCGCCAGATGGGCGCCGAAAGTATCTTGACTCAGTTCTCTGGCAGGTGAGTGCCGAGTATCGAAGGATCCAAGTGGAATTCTGGCAGGTCCTAAGAGAGCGATCAGCACTTCTGTTTATGGTAAAGATAAACAGAGCTAGTTCGGAGGAGCTTTCTCCTTGGGACGAGCTAATCACTAAGCTAACCGCAAGTATTCGCCTCTCTCGCAGTGGCTACGTCGATTACTTAAACTCCTGGTTTGAGTCCAGTCTGAAAGGAGGGGACGGAAAGATAGAGGCAAAGTACCAGTTTGAACCAAAGCCAATAGAAGAGTTTAAAACTCAAGAAATTAAATCAGCCCAAAACCTGTTCGGTGCCCATCATGACGAACTAATTATAAAGTTTGACGATTTCTCGGCCCGGAGGTTTGCCTCACGAGGTCAGTCACGTTTGGCAGTGGCGCACCTGAAGGCCGCTGAAGCTGACTATCTTAGAGAAAAAACCGGCAATCTGGTCACGATTTTGCTTGACGACGCGATGAGCGAACTCGACAGCAAAAACACCCTGCGGTTACTCGAGCTTTTCGACGATCACCACCAACTAATCCTTACCTCGGCGGGGTCGCTCAAACTGCCAGAACCATGGTCTACAATTAAACTCTAATGTCACTTGAGTCGCTCGGTAGTTTCATTCGTCAGCCCAACAAGGAGAACACTTTCCACCGAATTTACCGCGCCCACCTACTTCAAGAAAAAATTGTTGAATTGTTGGGGACGGGGGTGACGGTGACGATTAAAGGCGAGAACGTCCGTCTTTGGTGTGCCAGCGAGCAATTGGCCGTCTTAGCGCGTCTCAAAAAAACTCGACTCCTAGCTCAATGCCACAAGACTCTTGGCCAGGGAGATTTGAGATTGAGCATTAAAGTTAAGGCTGGTCGCTAGGGAGAAGTTCTTTTTTGGTCTAATAAATAATCTGTTTTCCGGGTGGCCAAAACTCCTCGCCCCACCACCGAGTGGTAAAATCTTTCGGGTTAGAGCCCTGATCCTTCATCCATAAGACTGCTTCATTGGCATACTCCTCGTACTGTGGCCAAACACGCGCGAACTCGTTTCTCGGATTTTTATCACCATCAATATCAACGAGCGGCACAATTAGTAGCTCACCCTTACTGTTATTATAAGTTATTCGGTAATGGTTAGTCTCCTGTGGTAGCCTCGAAATAAGGGGTGGAAGTTTGTTGGATGGCGTCTCGTTAGTGTCTCTCACCGCTCCAGGAGACTGATCTTGATAGGATCTAACTAACAAAAGTGCAACACCAGCTATTAGTAGAACCGTGATGACAACCACTATCTTTAAGTTGCCTCTAAGTCGTTCAATCATTCTACAATCATACACAATGAGGTGAATTGTTGGGGCGCGCGGGAAAATTCTCTCTCGCACAGGTTAAATTTATTAACATCCTTTAGTTACCATGCCACTCTAAGTGAATATGTCCACTGGTTTTATATTGAGTGTCATTCCGGTATTCATCTAGGATGTCGTTGAAACCAACTTCTCGGACATCTTTAAGAAGTTGGTCGATATTTTGACTAGTAGCTTTATTTTGAGGGAAAATGGCGATATCGATTGCCCGACCGTTGTAGTGATTTCGGTCATTATGGGGCGATGTCGGTGGGCAGGCTTCTGTGACGCGCCAAATCTTATTCTTCGCCCAAAGCAGCTCTAATTTAGCGACTAGCGTGGTATGGGCGAGGCGCTTATTTTTGGCGGGGATACTTATCGGAATTTCCCTAGCATTCAAACACCTACTCATATTAGTCCCCGGAGGAGCATTAACGCTACTAGGTGTGGCGGATGAAGTTTGCCCGGTTTGGCTACAATTGCCACTATTTTTAAGCTTATTGTAAGTGTCCATCATTCGATCTGCTCCTATTCTTGCTTCAGCTTCTTCTTTGGCGTTCGAATATTTATGGTAACCTTTCATGTAAGCTTGAATAGGATCGTTGTTATACTTTTCCATATTCAGCCCAAAATAGTGGGCAGCCGCATAAATTGACCGCTTGGCATCATACCGGGCGTCGTCCGGATGAGACTCGAAAGTCGGCTTGTCGTAAATTTTGCCACCTGGCCAGATCGTACCACGCTTATCATCTCCGCCGGTGAATTCTGGCCAACCTCGGGCGGAGTCGTCAATAAACTGACCAAGACCTCGGGCTGAACTGGTTGGGGCGCCAGCTTGCGGGTTCCAACTTGACTCCGCTTGAATAAGAGCAATAAGAATCGCTTCGTCGCCACCTAAATACTTACTGGCGGCGTCTTTAACCCAAACTAGATATTGAGGATCCTTGACATAGTCGATACTACCAGCACAATTGATGCTAGTTCCGCCACTAGTCGGCTTGTCAAGTTTCGGCAGTAGACCAAAAACGGCGTAGTAAACAATCGCAAATATAAAGAAAATGAGTGCCAGCACCCCAACCACAATAGCGATAATGGCGTTACCGCGTCTCATCAATATAGCCCTCCAAAACCGACATGAACCCAATCGGTCGTTTTGGTGGACTTTTGGGAGAATCCAAGGCCGATAGTATCGCTGTTGATGGACCAGTCGCCGAAGGCGTCAACCATTCTTGACTCGAAAAATTCGGCGTTTGCCCGACGATAAGTCAGCACTTGGAGCGGTTTCCAGGGCGACTCCCGAGTTTCGCCGTAATCAAGCGTGGCGTCGAGCAGTTTACCAACATAATAGCGTGACCAGCCCATCCAGATCTTCTGGTTACTGCCCTTGGTAAACGGTTGGGTATCGTCCCAATCAAACGGGTTTTGGCCGGGGCTGGGCGAGCCCCTGATTAGGTTAATATCATTGGGTAGCTCATCGTATGGGACACCAAAATCAAATTGATCGGCCGCCGAATCGTACTCGCCCAGGCCGTAGAGCTCCTGCGGTGGCTTGGGACAGAGATACTCCACTTTGTAGACGCCAAACAAGTAAATGGCGGCGGCGATGTAGATGCCGGTCGGGCCAAGCTTAAGCGATTGGGCGATTAACCCAACAACCATTGCCTGGGCAAACCCCGGTGGGGCGGCGATCGCTTCGTCAACCGAGCCGAATAACTGCTGACACTCCTTACAGGCGTTCAAACCGAGTTCAATGACAAATAACCATAGCTCTGCAGTAGAGGCAGACTTAGCCGCGGCAGTTTTAGCCGTTTGGATATTGTTGTAAAGCTTGTAAAGTTTGTAAACCGAACCAATCGGTAGGCCGAACTTTTTATCGCCCCACGAGCTTAGGCGGTTAATTAGAAAGTCCTTGCCTAGATTTTCGAGCGACTGGACAATAACAACGCCCTTGGCGTCCTTTAACTCCTTATTTATATCCCAGCCGTTAATAGCGGTGTAGTATAGTGACTTGGCTAAGCCACTTGGCAGATTTCCGATATTTAAATTGTCACCGATCCACTTATCGAAATATCCCCACATCGCGCCG
>JAUSEP010000042.1 GCA_030650195.1 Candidatus Berkelbacteria bacterium
CTAGCTTCTGTAATGGGTAAAGTTTTTATCATAACCTTATACTACAGAATTCTGTACAGAGTGTCAAGATGCTTTTCCTACATTAATCACCTGTTCAATCAGGCGGTTGGAGTACCCGTATTCATTGTCATACCAGGCAAAGATTTTAACTAAATCTCCGTCTATTACCTGAGTTAATCCCAAATCAACAATTGCAGACTCAGATAAACTACTACAAAGAGCTTGGGGTTGCTACTCTCACATTAATATCCAAAGTCCGGGTTGTACATTCAGGGGGATTCGTGCCGGGATTACATATGATTGTATGTCCATCTTTATCCTTAAACTCAAAAGCAGTCACGAAATTGCCCGGTTCTCCGGTAGCCCTGCTTTTAATTATTTGTTGTCTCTGAACTAAATAAATGCCCACTCCAATTCCAACAATCAATACAGACGTAATAATAATACCGATAATTTGTTTTATATTTAATGCCATCATTTCAAACTTTCAAAGATTATCAACGTATATTGTTGCTTAAATTATTATTTTTGTCAATCAAATTTTCCCTAATATCTAAACTGATTGATCAGCAAAGAATAATCCATGCTATTAATAACTCCATCACTATTAAAGTCTCCTTTGGTGAAATATTCTCCTCTAGTCCTCTTTCGCCATTCATTGAACAGTATGGCAATATCTACGCTATTGATTACCCCATCATCATTTAAATCATAGTTTTGTACCGGAGTTGGAGTTGGAGAAGGCGTCGGACTTGGTGTGGGAGATGGACTCGGACTTGGGGTAGGAGTCGGGGTTGGTGATGGACTTGGGGTTGGAGTTGGGCTGGGACTGGCCGAAGGCTGGTAGATAAATTTGATAACAAGATGTCTGGTAGTGTTTGTTGTATCAGTCACATCAATTAAGGCAATATAGATATTATCTGTGCCGCTACTAAGCGTAACAGCGGTCCGATTAGCTCCTGTCAAATCCAGAGTTTTTCCATTAAAGACAACTCCTGTAACAGCCACGGGCGTAGGTGTGGGGGTTGGGCTAACGCTCGGCTCTGGTGTCGGTGATGGGCTTGCACTAGGTTCAGGTGTTGGAGTAGGACTTGGTGTGGGTGATGGACTGAGTGTTGGTGATGGGCTCGGGCTTGGTGTTGAAGTTGGAGTTGGAGTTGGGGTAGCCGAAGGCTGGTAGATAAATTTGATAACAAGATGTCTGGTAGTGTTTGCACTATCAGTCACATCAACCAAGGCAGTATATATATTGCCTGTGCCGCTACTAAGTGTGACAGCGGTCCGGTTAGCTCCTGTCAAATCTAAGGCACTCCCATTAAAGGTAACTCCAGTAACAGTTACAGGGACAGGGGTTGGGGTTGGGGTTGGGGTTGGGGTTGGGGTTGGAGTTGGAGTTGGAGTTGGGCTGGGACTGGCCGGAGGCTGATAGATAAATTTAATATAATAAGTATGAGGATTACCTTGGGAATAGTTGACAATAACAGGAATAATCTCCTGGGAAGGAGTACCTGTAGGATGAAGGGTGGTAG
>JAUSEP010000048.1 GCA_030650195.1 Candidatus Berkelbacteria bacterium
TCTCCTGCTTTTAGCTGGTAGATGTCTGCTTGATCGGCAATAAGCCCAGCATCGTAAAGTTTATCTATTACTTTTGGGCCAAGGCCAACAATGTCAAAAGCGGCCTTGGTGGTGAAATGACGTAGCTGCAGTATCCTAGAGCCCAGACAGGACTTGTTGATACAGCGGTAGGCCACCTCACCCTCCTTGCGAAGGATGGCAGAGCCACAAACTGGGCAAGATTTTGGGAAGTTGAAAGTTCTTTCCTTACCTGTTCGTAGTTTCTCGACTGGCCCGACGACCTCTGGGATCACATCCCCTGCCCGGCGAACAATAACAGTGTCACCTATTAGGATATTTTTCCGTTTAATCTCATCTCCGTTGTGAAGGGTCGCTCGGCTAACCGTAACGCCGTGGACTTCGACAGGTTCTAGTACCGCTACCGGTGTAAGGGTCCCCTGTCGCCCGACCTGGATTAGAATATTCAGAAGTTTTGTCGTAACTTCCGTTGGAGCAAACTTAAAAGCAATTGCACCACGTGGTGCTTTGCCTATAACACCCAGTTCTCTAAACAGTTCCCTGTCATCAAGAAGCACAACAACACCGTCAATTAAATACGGCAAATTGTTTCGTATTTTGTCTACATGACGTCGGTAATCTAGTACCTGGTTTACAGAGCTAGCCACTCTGTTTTCCTTAACGTTAGCCCGGAAACCAAGACGTTCTAGGTGTTGATGTTCTTGATGATGAAGATGAGTGGGCTCTGGTAGTAATAATTGGTAAGCCATAAAACTTAAATCTCGTTTGGCAGTTAATTTGGGGTCTAGCTGACGAACCGAACCAGCGGCTGCATTACGGGGATTAGCAAACAAAGGTAAGCCCTTCTTCTCTCGGTCGGTATTAAGATTTTCAAAAGAAGTCTTAGGCATATATATCTCACCACGAACTTCAACTTCGCCTTTAGACTCACCTCGGAAGCGCAACGGTACAGCCTGAATGGTTTTAACTTGTTCGGTAATATCTTCGCCAATATACCCATCGCCACGGGTAGTTGCTTGGTAAAAAAGACCATTGTGATACTTTAGACTACAAGCTAGACCGTCCATTTTTAACTCGCAATAGAAGGCTGACTTGGCGACACTTGGGTTCAACTTGGTTACCCTTTCCAACCACTCAACAACCTCGCCTTCAGAAAAAGCATCATTCAGAGATAGCATCGGGGAGGTATGACTGATTTTTTTAAACTTTTCGAGCGGCACTCCACCAACTCTTTGAGTAGGAGAATCTGGGGTGACCAGCTCGGGATACTCCGCTTCTATTTGAGTTAGCTCACGATTCAACGAATCCTTAACTGCCTCTGAAGCACTTGGGTCATCTAAAACGTGGTAGCGATAACGGAGGTCGTTAATCGCCTCTCTTAATTTTTCTGCCCGTTTAGCTGCTTCTGCTTGAGTAGAAAATACCATTCCGTCCTTAGCTGACCTCAAAAAGTTCTCGAACTCGTCGCAAAACTCTGTCGAGTACGATTGGTTTTAAGCAACCGAGGCGGCGCAGTAAAATTTTCGTTTCAATAGTAAATATCTTATCTGGTCGAATATAGCTCGTAACGGGCAGACTGCCTTCGACAAAGTCTTCTTTAAGTAGGCGAATCGCCCGTTTGCTGGATGCGGTAGAAGAGGTAATCTGGCAAACAATTAGGTTATCAAACTCCGACAAGCCAATAACTAAAGTCGGACGGGTTTTGAAATGCGAAAAATCGGCGTATGGAAAGGGCGCTAGAACAACGCTACCTACTGTAAACTCGCCCATGCTCTATCTTCTTCGGGCTGATCCCAGTCTCTCCGTAAAACGGGGATGCTAGCCAGATATTCGGGATTAAGACGGATTCTCTTCTTCCTGGGCAAAACCGGCACAATTTTTATTTCGCCCCTTTTCGCTTTTATCTCAACGCTATCCCCAAGTCCGCTTTCAAGTAGTAACGGTTTAGGTATTCGAATACCTTTAGAATTACCAATTTTGATAATTGTTGTTTTCATCTGTAGTTACATTGTAATCACGGTGGCTGAACGAGTCAACAGCGGATGAAGAAAATATTACATCGCACGCAACTTTTTTATGCGATCAAAGATCGGTGGGTGGGTTGAGATTATGGTTGTTAGCCAGGATTGTTTTCGATCATCAACACCGAAGGGTTCGTTGATGTAGAGATGAGCCGTGGCTCGGTTAGCGGATTTCATAGGCTGCTCATACTTCTCGATTTTCTCTAACGCGGAAGCTAGACCTTCAGGAAAACGGGTAAGAAGTGACCCGGAAGCGTCCGCTAGATACTCTCGTTTGCGAGATATCGCCATGGAAATAAGCTTGGCAAATACTGGGGCCAAGATAGCTAATATGATACCAATTAGTATTAAGTAGCCTCCACCGCGATTGCTGTCGTCACGCCCCCGAAACCATAGCGATCTCATAAAGATATCCGACAACAAGACAATCGTTCCGACCAATGTGACCGTTACTGTCATAACTAAGATGTCATAGTTTCCGACATGACTTAATTCGTGAGCTAGCACTCCTTCTAACTCCCGTTTTTCCATAACTTGCAGAAGCCCTGTCGTAACGGCGACGGAAGCATGCTTAGGGTTTCGCCCCGTTGCAAAAGCGTTTGGTGACGGATCATTAATAACGTAAATCTTTGGTTTAGGCAGTCCACTGGTTATGGCCAAATTCTCAACGATATGGTGGAGCTCTTGAAATTGAGATTCGGGTGCAACTTTCGCTCCGGAAACCGCCAGGGAAACTGAATCTGAGAAATAGTAGCTAAACCAGCTTTGGAATATCGCTATCAACACAGCTATAACCAAGATTATTTGTGAGTCGTAGATGTAGCTAAATGCCCACCCGATAGCGATTAAGAATACTGCAAAGAAGAAAAAAAGATAAACTGTCTTGCGTTTGTTGGAGTCAATCTGGTTATACATTATTGATATTTTACCTCACTTGGGCTAAAATAACTCCGTTACATTTTGGAGGTAACATGCCAACGTACACAAACAGCAAGCGCGTTCTTTTTCTCGATGTACAGGGTGACAAGGTACACTCCGACTTGTGTCGGATGATACAGACCGATGAGCTGATCAAGGAAGCCCTTGACTCGCTACTAGCCAGGGCGGGGAGTCTGAAGGTTGAGATCATAAACATCGAGACCCTATCTCAAAACCCTCGGGAGTACCGGATTTGGCACATGATCACGGATACTCCGTAACGTCGTCAACCAGCGCTCGCCTTCACTTGAAGGCGAGCGCAATTCTTTACCAGCTCCCGCCGCCTCCGCCCCCACCACCGCCACCTGAGAAGCCACCTCCACCTCCCGAACTCGATGGCGAGCTAGATAAGCTAGACCCCATTTGCGACGAAAGTGAGCTGATTGCTGAATCCATATTTGAGACACTGAAGCCACTCCCGCCGATATACCAAAGCGGCAGCGGCATAATGATATTTTTCTCCGTATAAAGCTGCTGACAGGCTTTGATCCACTTGCCTGTTAAACCAAAGGCCACGGCGTAAGGTAAGTACTTTTCAAAAATATTCTCTTGTTCGTAGAACTTCATCCGGTATTTATCTACCTTACTAAGGTATTCCTTAAATCCACGCAACTCCCAGTAGGCTTTTGCTCCTTCCGGCGTTCTTCGATCCATTATCAAGGCGAATACAAAGCTAACGACTCCCGTTAATACCATGGCCCAGCCGACTGATCCATACCCCAATGAAGCCACATAGATACCGCCAACAAAAGTAATAAACGCAAAAGTCATTGTGCCGCTCTTCCAAATAGAGCCCTCTTTATCTAGTAAGCCCTGCGTAGAAAGGGCGGTTCTGCCAGACTGCTCGACACCCTTAACTACAGTGTAGAAATGGTCGTTTTGGTCAGAAATTTTAGTTGTTTGTCCTGGTTCAACAGCAGCAAAGAGCTGCCCTAGGATAGTTGTCTCGTAGCTTTTAAGTTTGGAGGCGTCGTAGTCTAGTAGAGTTAACAAGTAGTCTTTTTTCTTTAGAAACCCTCCTGGAATTTCTGCAATTGTTAGGCATTTTCTAACTGCCAGATCAATTATTGTGGCGGTTAGAAATTGAGATTTGAGTCTACCCATTGTTTCTAAAAGACCCGCTTCAAGTGGTTTCATACCTCGTGGTGGAACGTATTGCACCATTTCCGGATTGTTAAGTTTGGGATCTCGACCTTTTCGACTCCAAAGAGAGTAAAGAAAGACAAGAGTTAATATCGGGAGCAGAAACCATAAGTAAGCACCGTAGCGATCGAAAAATGTTTGTTGGTACGGGGTTACGACACCTGTTGGGAAACTAGCGTAAAGAGTTGCTCCGATACCAGGTAGAAGTGTTTTTTGACTTTCGACTGCATACTGGGGGCCTTCTGTACCATTGGCGGTTCCAAGCGTTGAGTATGTGTTAGTCGGACTACCTAGAACCCCGTCATAAAGCTTAGCTGTCACGTCGGTCGTTTTAAGAGAAGCTGGAAGCGTAACAATACCCAGAAAGTGGTCAATTGGTAACTGCCAGAAAGTTCCGTTCAGATTCCAGTTTAAAATCGAGTTGCCGTCCTGGTCGTAAGTTGCGTTATGAACAACGTACTCAATTTTGTATTCGTTTACACCAGAAATAGTAGCGTTCGGATCGCCTATCTTCCAGGTCAGAGTGTGGTTCGCTGAATCTTTGATGGTATCGTACTGGCGCTCGGAGCCCTTTCCATCGGTGATTGTGACCTGATTAATCTTGGTCTGATTGTAGTAGCCATCAGGTCGAGATACTTGGGTGGGCAATATACGGAAGATGCCGTGTTTGTTTGGCAGGGTACCGCAATCTACCTTCAGAAACTCCATAACTGTTAGGGTGGCATCTACATTAAGCTTATATCTCCCTTGAAAATCTCGAATTACGCAGTCGCTAGTCGGGTCTGATGCCTTAACCGGTGAGACTACCAGAAACGGTAGGACAGCAAAAATCCATAACAGTCGTTTCATGGCCTAATTGTATCCCAAAGACAGAAAACTAAAACTCGACTTTAACAGGCTCTTTTTCCGCACCAGCGGCTTCAAAGAATTCGCGTTTAGCGTAACCGAGCATTCCGGCAAAAATTGAGGTTGGGAAAACTTCAATCTTAATATTAAAGTCTCGAACGTTAGCGTTGTAGAAACGACGCGAGGCTTGAATTTTGTCTTCGGTATCTGTTAACTCGGTTTGGAGTTGAAGATAGTTCTGAGAAGATTTCAGGTCTGGGTAGTTTTCAGATACTGCAAACAGAGACTTCAAGGTTTCGCTCAACATATTTTCTTTCTGGGCTTTGTCAGCCATGCCTTGTGCGCTCATAGCGGCAGTTCTGGCTTCGGTCACCTTAATGAAAACTGTTTGTTCTTGCTTTGCTACTCCCTTAACTGTTTCAACAAGGTTAGGAATCAAGTCGTAACGACGTTTTGTTTGAACGTCAATATCACTGGCCGCTTCATCGGTGCGGTTTTTAAGAGTAACTAAACTATTGTAGGTGGCGACTAGCCAGAGAAGGAAGAGAACAACTAAACCAAGAATAATCCATAAATACATCGTTAAATAAATGTTAACTCCAACTTAATTTATTTGCAAGCTGTCAAGCGGCTTGGAATCCAAAAACGGTAATATAGATTGCCAGCCAGTCTTAGATCCCCGAAGCGAGAGAAAGAGTAAGATCAACAGTGTCGCAATAATGATCATGAGTGCACCAAAAATTACCATTAACGGCGTCCGGAGTTGCTTAGCGACGCCTGTCGGCGCGCTAACGATTTCTTCCGCTTCTTGAACTGTTATTAGAGAGTCACTGGCGGCGGACATATGTATATCATACACAAGAATTCCGTTACTGGGAGTGAGCGTACGTCCCTACTTGCACAATCCTTTGTTTTTTGGACTTAAAAAGCCCGGATTGTTCCGGGCTTCATGCGAGGAGTGAATATCACGATCGAGACATCATTTGCTTGATTTGCTCGTCACTCACCATCGCCTCGGGGTTGATTCCGTCTGAGTACAGACCTTCGATACCATCTACTCGGAAGGTGTCCTGGACGGCACCGTCTTCGGTCCGAGTCATAAAGATGGTCTTCGGATCAAAATCGAACTTGTTCAACCCAGTGACGTGATAATGCCCTTTTAGGGCGATCTTGTGACTGAAATCGTGAAACGGGTTACTGAACGTAATCGTCCGCCAAACGATATCCCGATCTCCGTACCAAAGCGTGTACTTCCATCCCGCTGATTGCCCGTTCTTATCCCTGAGCTTTTCCAGAGTAAACGGACCAGATGCGGGAATCTGAACGAAGTTGTCGAAGGCTTGATAGTTGCTACCAAAGCGTTGGCTACCAGTCTGGTTTATCACTATGAAAGTGAAAACAGCAGAGAGACCAACGGCAACTACAAGATGAGCGATACTGAATCGTTTTTTCATATTTTCCTCCCCAATAAAGGGATCGTCATACAAACTGTCTAAATTCTATCTTAATAACTGGCAAAAATCAAGATTCTAACACACAAAAATTAAGCCAAAATAGCCGGACTTAGAGTCGAGTAAATTATAATGCTCTTAGCCCTTATTTACTTGCTAGTTCTATCGCCTTGGCCAAGACCGGATCGCTGTCAGGTTTTTTATCTCCTTCGACAACCACGTCTGGATCGATGCCTTTTTTACTAATCTGGCGGTCGTTAGGAGTCAACCACTCAGCAATCGTTAATCTTAGGGCAGCTCCAGCCTTTAACGGAATAATATCCTGTACTGAGCCTTTACCGAATGTCTTTTGCCCAACTAATGTTGCTCTTTTGTAATCCTGTAGGGCTCCCGCCAATATCTCGGCGGCCGAAGCGGATCCGCCGTTTACTAGGATAAACAACGGGGTATCGGGCATTACTGGCACGTCGGTTGAGCGGATCAAATCTGTTCGACCGTCTTTGTAGCGTTCCTTAACTACAACATTAGGAGCAATGAACTGTCCGGCAATTGGGGCAACGGCATCCAGATAGCCACCAGGATCATTTCGCAAATCTATTATTACCGCTTTCGGATTGCTCTTGGCTAACTCGGCGACACCCTCCTTAACTAAGTCAACGGTGTCGTCTCCGAATTGACGGATTTCAATAAATCCAATATTGCCGTCTAACATTTTCGAGTCAACGCTCTTAACGTGGATAGCATCACGAGTAATTGTTAGCTTAATCGGGTCGCTGACTTTTGGACGAGCTATCTCTAAAGTAACGGTTGTTCCTTTCGGGCCACGAATCTTTGAAACAGCCTCGTCCAGCAACAAGCCCGACGTAGACTCTTCGCCGATCTTCAGGATAATATCTTTGGCTTTCAGACCAGCGTTTGAAGCTGGTGAACCATCTAGCGGTGCCACAATTGTTATGAGGCCATCTTTCTGAGTTAACTCAGCTCCGATACCCTCAAACTCACCTTTAAGTTCATTATCTAGATCTTTTCTCGCTTGAGCCGGTAAGTACATACTGAACGGGTCACCTAAGCTCTGGACCAAGCCAGCCACGGCCCCTTCTGAGGCCTTGGACTGATCCATAGACCCGACGTACCGGTTATTAATAATATCGTAAACTTGCCAGAACTGGTTAAGATCTAGCTTCTGTCGGCCGTTGGTAACTGTTGTGCCTAGGACATAGCCCGCACCAAGCACTAAAAATAACGCGATTACTAAAAGTAGATGCCTGAGATATCTAAACTTTGGTTTGACCGAGAGCCTTGGTAAGTTGTTGAATTGTTTCATCTTGCTCGGGTACGGCTTCTATAATCCCGCCACCAAGTAGCTGGCCTGTTTTGGAGTAGAAAACAATAGATTGTCCAGCAGTGAGAGCACGAACTGGCGCAGAGAACTCGACAGACAGTTTCGAGCCAGTTCTAATTGCAGTAACGACTTCATCTTTCTGACGATAGCGGATTTTTGCTAGTCCCTCAAATGTAGGACCTTCTAATTCTGAGAGCCAATTGAGAGATCCTGCTGCTAACTTGGTACCAAAGGTTTGGGAATCTGACCCAACAATTAAACGATTCGTTTTAATATCTTTGGCGCTTACAAAGAGGGGCGGAACATCTCCGGTCCAGTCAACTGATCCGGCAGCTAAACGCTGACCAATGGTATAGAGCTCTACGCCTTCGTGGGTAGCAATCTTTCTACCATCAACTAAGTAAACATCCCCTGGTTTTGTTTTTACCCTTGAAGTTAAAAATTGTCGAACTTTTAAAGGACCAACAAAGCAAATTCCTTGGCTATCTTTCTTGGTAGCAGTTGG
Source organism: Candidatus Berkelbacteria bacterium (assembly GCA_030650195.1). GTDB lineage: Bacteria > Patescibacteriota > UBA1384 > 2-12-FULL-50-11 > 2-12-FULL-50-11 > JANLIQ01. Next base: position 8,305 of record JAUSEP010000048.1, read on the forward strand.
TAGGTGGTATTTTTTAGCAAGTTTGCGGACTTCTGGTTTGGTTAGCTCTCCTAATGGAAAAATGATTTTAGGCAAAATTGATTTCTCGATACCCCATAAGAAATACGTTTGGTCTTTATTCTGATCTTTGGCTTTAAAAATTTGTCCGTCTTTAGCATAAGCGTAGTGACCAGTAGCGATATAATCACACTCGAATTGCCTAATCGCCTGCCAGAGAGCTTTAAATTTAATTTCACGGTTACATAGAATGTCTGGGTTCGGTGTTACCCCCGCTTGGTAGCCAGCAAAAAATCTATCAATGACCTCTTCTTCGTAAACAATAGATAGATTAACGGTGTGGAATGGGATACTGAGAACTTCCGCTACTGCTCGGGCATCTTTTTCTTCTTTCTGCCACGGACACGGAAACTCTGGTGTACCGAGCCATCCGAGAATATAAAAACCGAGTACTTCATAACCTTGGTCCTTTAAAAGCGCGGCAGAAACCGAAGAATCTACTCCCCCCGACATTAACATCGCCACCCGTGACATTTGCCGTTAATTCTACTTGAAAATCACTCCGCTGTCAGCTAATATGTCAACAACGAGAAAGTCGTTAAGGAGATAATCGGTGGACGTATTAATGTCACGAATATTTCGTCGGCAAACGGCCGTGTACATCCGCAAGCAAGTGGAGATTTTCTTTAAGCTGGTCGAACGCGACTACCCGGCAACGAAGGGGATTTACAAGCTTGCGCTTGACAATAACGGACTCTGCCTGATGCAAGACCGGGACGGTGCTATCAAATTTTACGCCTGTGCCACTGGTGGCGTTGGATCGGAAGGCGCAACGGAGCGTAGCCTAAATTGGATCGGGTTCGGTACGTTTCCGGACAGGTTGCTGGAAACACTCACACCCGACAATAGGCACTGGTGCCAGGTCGCAATGTGGCTCGCAGAAACAATCGGTACTCAAGCATAAGAGTTTGGGAGAACCAATCCTCAAGTGCCGGACGAAACACACGTTTCGCCCGGCCTTTTCTTTAAATGTAAATAACTAAAACCCCGCTAACCAGCCATTGTTTTTCTAACTGCTCTCATACCTTTAAAGGCATAAGACGTTTAGGGACGCGAGTCAGCAGAAACCGAAGAATCCACCCCACCCGACATCAGAACCGCCACCCGAATATTCATAATAACTAGAAAGAGTACAGATTTATGATTTAGGATTCAAGAAATTAGGCTCAAATTCGTAAATCTTTAATCAAAATTCTTAAATCCTTTCTTTAATTCTTTAATCCGTAAACTCTTGGCTAAACATTTTGCCGTAGATGCCAGCGTCTATAATGCCGTAACCAACATGACCAAATTCGGGATTGAGGATATTTTTTCGGTGTCCGGGTGAGCGCATTAGTCCGTTATGAGCCAACTCCACTGTCGGTGCGTAGGCGATATTCTCACCTGCAACCTGAAACGTTACTCCTCCTTTATCCATCCGGTCAAACGGCGACTGGCCGTCCGGATTCTCATGAGCAAAAAAGCCACGATTAAACATGTCTTTGGAGTGAGCGCGGGCAACAATTACAATCTTTTCGTCAATAACCAAAGGCTTAACGCCGGCCTTAGCCCTCTCTTCGTTGACCCACTGGAACATTTTATCTTCAGAGATAATATCTACAGTAGTTTCGTCGGTTGTGAACTTCAGATCTACTTTTTCGCTTGGCTCAATAATCTGTTCGTTCTGAGCTGGTACGGTTATAAAAGTTAGCGACTCCTTAAGGTCGCCTCCTACAACTTTATTTATAAAGTTCTCTACAGTTGCTGAGTTGTTAACAAAGCCACTACCAAGAAACGAGCCGCTTATTTCCGATTTTAGCTTTGGGGGTACCGGTAGAGACAAGACAACCGTCAGAATAATCGAGAGAATAACCACTCCCTTAAGAAACGCTGGGATCAATCCAGCCAAGCGATTTGGTAAGGTGTTACGAATTTTGGCTGGTATGTTTGGGTAGGAGTAGCGCAAAATAAGCGAGTAGAGTACCTGGTAAACAAACCAAAGAATAATAAATGCGATCGGATCGGCAGCTGGTTTCTGAATACCAGTTTTTTCCATGACCAACTCACCAAAATAATGGTAACCAAGTAGTGCTAGGAATACGGTTATAAAAAACCCGACCAGTTCAAGAGTTTGCTCGATAAAACCACGGCGAATTCCCTCAAAAAAGTAGTACAGAAAGACGCCTATAATCGCAAGATCTACCCAGTTCAGCTTAGCTCCTCCATCTCATCCAGACCAAACAGGCCAATTGCGTTAGCAG
>JAUSEP010000054.1 GCA_030650195.1 Candidatus Berkelbacteria bacterium
CATATCTTTCAAGTCGCTTAGTTGTACTAGGTAGTTTACTCGTTATTTTGGTTTGGACAGGTTGGGTTGCATTCTATGTATTCCGTGTTGCCCCACCAAAAAGGCGTGAGTACCTTGAAAAAGAGCGTTTCTTCAGGTATATTCCTAAGAAGAAAGAAAAGAGTCCGGAGAAGAAAAAATTTTAATTATGTCTAAAACACTTGCAAGCCCAACTACCATGGATGCTCTCGTCGAGTTACTCGGCGACAAACTCGTGCCATTTACCGAAGGTGAAGTTATCGATGTTACGGTTGTTCTAACTACCAAAGACCACATCCTTGTAGATGTCGCAGGACTTGCGACCGGTATTATTCCAGAAAAAGAACTTTCAGCAGATGCGGCTCGTTTTAAATCTGGTGACGTTATCCGTGCTTACGTTCTATCAACTGAAAATGATAATGGTTACGTAATTCTTTCTCTTAAAAAAGCGGAGAAAGAAAAACTTTGGGGAATGCTTGAGACCCGCAACTCTAGCGGTGAAGCAATTTCTGTAAAAGTTATCCAAGCTAATAAGGGTGGTCTAGTTGCACAGTACGGAGACATGCAAGGTTTTATCCCTGTTTCCCAGCTCTCCGCCAAACACTACCCACGAGTTAACGGCGATCGAAGCCAAATCCAAACCAAACTCGCAGAATTAATTGGCCAAACAGTCGACGTTAAGATTATGTCCTACGACAAACCAACCAATAAAATTGTTTTTTCTGAAAAAGCAGCAGGGGATTCTGACCTTGAGGAAAAAGCTCAAGAGTTCGAAGTGGGCCAACAAGTTAAAGGCAAAGTTACGGGAATTGTAGACTTTGGTTTGTTTGTAGATATCGGGGGCCTGGAAGCGTTGGTTCACATCTCTCAGGTTTCCTGGCAGAGAATAAATAACTTACGCGAACACTTTACTGTTGGACAGGACGTTGAAGCTGAAGTTGTTAGCGTTGAGGGTGGCCGTGTTTCGTTATCCATGAAGAAACTCCAACCAGACCCATGGCAAAGCGAGATCAAGAGCCTTAATGTTGGGGATAAAGTTGACGGTCAAATTACTAGAGTTACCCCATACGGTGCCTTCGTGAAATTATCTGATAACCTTGAAGGTCTCTTCCACGTCAGCCAGATGCCAGAAGGTGAAAAACCAGAAAGCGTTGTTAAGGACGGCCAGACTTATCCGTTTGAGGTGGTAACAATCGAACCAGAGTTACGTAAGATTTCTTTAAAACTATCCACAGCTACCAAGTAAACTTCTAACTAATGTTGCAAGTCAAAACAATCGAATCTGGGTTCGAGTTAAAGAACGGCCAACAGAAGCTGGTTTTAAACGAGCACAAGATTGAGCTCGGTGAATTAACAGTTAACGAACCCGGTGAGTACGAAGCCGATGGAATCGAAATTGTTTACGGCCAGTCTGCTGCTTTGATTATTTGGGACAAACTACAAACTGTTTACGTCTTTACCGACAAAAAACCAACTTCGTTTGAGAAAGCTCAGTTCTCTCCTTGCGATGTTGTAGTCTTTAGCCAGTCGCTTCCGACGTTAACAAAAACTTTTTTTAACGAAACTCTTGAGCAATACGATCCAAGCACGGTGCTATCGAGCACCAAAACCAATACCGAAGAAGTTAAGTCATCTTTTAAATCTGAGCCAATAGATACCGCTAAACTGTCTGATCAAACACTGCCGGAGGAGGGCCGAGACTTTATTGTCCTCACATGAGTACAGCGAAGTCGATTGCTGGATCGCTTCGCTTGGCACACTCTATCGAACTAATTCTGCACCAGAATCCAGATGGCGATGTTATAGGTTCGGCTTTAGCTCTAAAACGATCTCTTCCTAGTAAAAAAATTAGGATCGTCTGCGTTAACCCAATAGCAGATGTTTTTATTGAAGCGTTGGGTCCGTTTGCGGTTGAGTCAACTCTCTTACAGAGCGCTAATCTGTTTGTTGTCCTTGACTGTCCCGATCTTAAACGAACGGGATTCGCTACCTCTCTTGCTAAGTTAGCAAAACATAAAAAGCTGGTCGTTATTGATCATCACCAGAAAGGTGATCTAGCAAATTTGGCAAACGAATACCACCACGATCAGGAAGCTTCTTCAACTTGTGAGATGGTAGCTAATATCATCGATGAGCTACGCCTTCCGATCGACTCCTCAGTAGCAACGGCCTTACTTCTAGGCATCCATACTGATACAGGCGGGTTTCAGCACTCTAATACCACTAGCGAAACCCTCAAATGGGCTGCACGACTAGTACGCCAGGGTGGCGACTACCAGCGTATCCGTCAAACACTAGGACCACAGCGAGACTTAAAAAAGATGAGACTTTGGGGCGAGGTGTTGGGGTCTGTTTCGATTAACTCTCTTGGTATTGCTGTTGCTCGAGTTAGTAAGGCGACACTTACCAAGACAAGTGCAACTGAGAGTGATCTGGCTGGTTTAGCGAAATATCTCTGTTCGATTGAGGGTACGAAGGCGACATTAGTGCTAGTAGAGACCGACGCTGGATGGCGAGGAAGTCTGCGTACCCAGAGCCGAACTTTTAATGTCGGAAGACTAGCTAAACTACTTGGAGGGAGTGGAGGCCGAAAAGTAGCCGGTTTCTTAGCGACAGAAGAGTTAGTTTCTGATAAAATTGATATCGTTTAGCTTAAGCCTGGGTGGTGGAATGGTATACACGATCGACTTAAAATCGATTGTCGCAAGGCATGCGGGTTCGACTCCCGCCCCAGGCACAGAAAGAAACTTCGCGTTCGGACAGAGCCGCGCCGCAAAGCGGCGCGGCAGGGGCGGGCGGGAAAAAAGCCCGTCGCGAAGCGACGAATTCAGACGGGGCGGAGGCGGCGAAGCGGGCGGTTTTGTCACGAACCGTAG
>JAUSEP010000047.1 GCA_030650195.1 Candidatus Berkelbacteria bacterium
ACCAGTTCTGGCACAGGCGGTGACAACATGCTGAATGCGATCAATACGGCTAGCAAAGCTGGAGACAATAATTCGTCCCGAAGCTTTAGAGAAGATATCTTCCAAGGCTCGCCCCACAACCTGCTCACTCATAGTAAAGCCCGGCTTTAAGACATTAGTTGAATCAGAGAGCAGTGCCAGGACGCCCCGTTTCGCCAGCTCGGCTAATTTAGTGAAGTCGGTCGGCTCACCAAACGGTGGAGTAAAGTCGATCTTCCAGTCCGTGGCGTGGAAGATGAGACCGACTGGAGTGGTTAGGGCGAGGCCTAGAATGTCTGGGATTGAATGGGTCAGCCTAACTGGCTCGAGTACAAAAGCCCCGATCTGGATCTTCTCGTCTGGTTTAATGATCCGGAAGTCAGCTCCCTCAATTCCATGTTCTTCAAATTTAGATTTAATTAAGCCGGCCGTTAGTGGAGCGGTGTAAATCGGTACTCGGAATTTCGGAAAGATATACGGCATTGCCCCGATATGATCTTCGTGACCATGGGTAATAATAAAGGCACGGACTCGGTCTTTATTTTGTTCTAGGTAGGTAACGTCACAGATCACGTAATCGATTCCTGGCATATCTGCGTCAGGAAATTTAATACCGGCGTCGATAATAAGAATGTCGTTGTTGTATTCATACAACAACATGTTTTTGTCGCCAGTTTCACCACTTCCTCCTAGCGGGATTATCCTCAGAGTATTATTAGCTGCTCTCGCAATCACTTTGGCTGTCGGAGCACCTTCGGCTAATCCAGCTGGGCCGAATTTCAAACCCGCTTTATTAGGACGGCGGAATGGTTTGTTATCACGTCGAAAAGGCCGAGCTGAACCGCTAGCGGCGCTTTGAGCAGGACGATTACGTGGCTTAAAGTCTCTTCGTGGGCCTCTCGGTCTATCTGGTCTGGGGCTTGGTCCCCCGGCAGGCGGGTTAGGCTTAGGAGATGGCGCTAAAATCTGGCCAGCATCAGAAATGTCGACGATACCGTCGCTTGGTTTACTGTTGGCACCACCAATGGCGGTACCGGAAGTTGAGTCTTCTATAATAATTTCCTTTCTTAATATTTCTTCTAATTGGAGTACTTATGTCGGTTCGAATCCGACTTAGTTTTAATAGTATAACAGAGCTGTTAATAAAAGTCAATCAGAACCAATCTGATCCATATATCCTGGGATTTTGGCAAAATCTTCTAGGAGAGTCTGGCGCATACTGCCGTTATAGAGAGCGGCTGCTGGGTGGTAGAGCGGCAAGAAGGCTTGGCCTTTTTCAATGATCAGCTGACCATGGAGAACGGAGATTGGGCGGACTTCCTCTGGTAACAAAGCATGCAATGCATGTCGTCCCAAAAAACAAATTAGCTTTGGCTTAATAATAGCAATCTGTTTTTTTAAAAATGGTAGTTGGAGAGCAATCTCTTCAGGTAATGGATCGCGATTGCCTGGTGGTTGGTATTTAATTGCGTTTGCAATAAAAATATCTTCTCGCTCTAAGCCTATGGAGTTAAGCATCTCCGCTAAAAACTTACCTGCGGCACCAACAAACGGACGCCCAGTTTCATTTTCTTTCGCCCCCGGGGCTTCACCAACAAACATGATCTCGGCGTCAGGGTTACCCTCGCCTGGCACGGGATTCTGGTCTGGTAGATACTTGCACCTCTCACAAGCACCAACTCTTTTAGCCACCTCCGCTAAAGCTTCTTCCTTGGTCATAACAACCAAGGTATACCAAATTTACCCTACTCGGACGAGAGAGATTCTTCCCTTTTCTGGATCGACGTCTTTGACCTTAACCTTAACGGTGTCACCAATTTTCACAACGTCTGAAACCTTGTCTACAAATCCGCCAGTTCCGAGAGCAGACACATGAATCATGCCGTCTTTGTTTGGTGTTAGCTGAACAATGGCCCCTATCTCTTTACCGCTCATGCGGTCTTTTTGGATAGCGACAATAGTTCCAGTAAATTCTTCGCCAACCTGAACAGGTTTACCGATAGACTCAACAATTGCTTTAACAGCCTCGGCTTTGGCGGCATCGTTACTGGTAATCATGACCGTACCGTCGTCATCGATGTCTATATTAAGGATCTCTCGACCGCCCTGGTCATCAATTATCTTGTTTATAACCTTGCCCCCTGGACCGATAAGCTCACCGATCTTTTCAGGGTCAATCTGAGTGGTAATGATTCGTGGAGCATATTGGGAGAGTTCTTTATTTGGCTCGGGAATAACTTTCAGCATCGCGGCCATAATCTCTTCCCGGCCTTTGAGCGCAGCTTCGAAAGTTGCCTCGATCATTTTTCCGGTTAATCCTTTGTTTTTAACGTCAAGTTGAATTGCAGTAATGCCTTTAGCAGTACCAGCAACCTTGAAATCCATTTCACCGGCAAAGTCTTCCAATCCTTGTAAGTCAGTAAGAACTTGGAAATTGTCGTCATCTGCAGCAACCATACCCATTGCAATACCGGCAACTGGGGATTTTATTGGTACCCCTGCATCCATCAGTGCCAAGGTAGAGCCACAGGTAGCAGCCATCGAACTCGAACCGTTAGAACCGAGTGTTTCCGAGACTAAACGGATTGTGTACGGGAAAGTAGCTCGGTCAGGAATCATGCCTTCGAGGGCTTTTTCAGCTAGTGCCCCGTGACCAATTTCGCGACGGTTCATGCCGCCCATGCGCTTAATTTCACCAGTTGCATACGGCGGGAAGTTGTAATGGTGGATGTAGCGTTTAGTGCCGAATTCCTCAAGTGTGTCGATATGCTGTTCTTGCCCCGGACCTGCAAGCGTTACAATTGTTAGCGCTTGGGTTTCGCCACGGTTGAACAGACCAGAGCCATGGACGCGAGGCAGAATACCAACCTCAGCCGATATTGGACGAACTTCATCCATCTTGCGACCGTCGGGTCGCTGTTTATGTTCTAAAATCAGGGTGCGGATAGATTTCAGGAAAGCCATATCTATTGCTTCGATAACTTGTCCCTCTTCGAATTGCTCGGCAAATTTTTCGATCGCTTCGGCTTCCAACTCTTTCAATGAGTCGTGTCTCTTTTCAAGATCTAGCTCGGTGACGATCTTTTGCAAACGGTCCCAAGCAAACTCTTTGACGACACCGATATGCTCTGGCTCGACATGCTCAACCTTCTCTTTGTCTTTATTAATAAACACTCGCTGGGGTTCAATGGCTACGGCGATTGCTTTTTGAGCAAACTCTAGCGCTTCGGCCATCTTTGCTTCGGGAATTTCGTTAGCAGCTACCTCGATCATGGTTATTTTGTGCTCGGTTCCAGAAGCTAGTAGGTCTAAATCTCCCTCAGCAATTTGCGAGGTAGTTGGGTTGAGAATTAACTTTCCGTCAATTAAACCAACTCGAACGGCAGCAACTGGACCCTCGAACGGGGCGTCAGTCTGCGTCAAAGCGGCAGAAGCACCGATTACTGCCAGAGCGGCGGCATCGTGCTCACCATCGATAGATAGCGTTGTAACAACAATTTGAACTTCTCGACGGAAACTTTTAGGAAACATCGGTCGGATTGAACGGTCGATCAGACGACCCGTTAGGACGGCTGTTTCGCTTGGTTTGCCTTCACGTTTCATGAACTTGGAGCTAGAGATCTTACCAGCAGCGTACATACGCTCTTCGTAATCTACTGTCATCGGGAAGAAGTCGCCTCCTGGTTTTGGTTTATCGGCAACACAAGCGGTTGCCAAAACTACCGTGTCGCCTTGGCGCACAGTTACTGACCCGTCAGCTTGTTTAGCTAACTTGCCATGTTCTAACGTAATTTCCGTTTCTCCGTAGGGCACGGTCGCACTTTTCATTTCTTTCATTGTCTTTCTCCTTTTTCTAAGGAGGTTACGATCATGCGGGATAGCTAGTGGTGAGCCCAAGTAAACTTGGATCCACCACTAGCCAGACGATCGCAATTCCTCCGATTACTTTTTGTTAAATTTACTTTCTTAGGCCCAAAGAACCGATTAGCTTCTTGTAGCGCTCTGGGTTCTTTTTTTCTAAGTATCCAAGCAGACTACGACGTTGGCTGATCATCTTTAATAGACCCATTCGGGAATCTACGTCTTTCTTGTGAGTCTGTAGGTGTTCAGAAAGAGTATTTACCTTATCGCTCAAAACCGCCACTTGAACCTCGGTTGAACCGGTATCCTTTTCGTGGGATTGGACCTTTTTGATCGCCTTTGCTTTTGTAGTCATCTTTGCCATTAGTGAAGATATTTTAACAAATTAAACGCAATACCTCAACTGGTTGGGGTAATAATGGGGGTGACAAGAACCGGGGCGGCTTGGAGTGCGGCTTCGATTTTAGTTAGAATTTCTCCTCTAACAGATTCCAGTTCGCCCTCAACTCTAAATCCTGCGGCTGCTTTATGGCCACCTCCACCGAATATTGCAGCAAGTCGCGCAACGTCGAAGTCTTTAGCAACCGAGCGCATACTACCTCTAACGCCACCTTCTTTTTCTTTTAGGATAAAGACGAAATCAACATTAGTAGCAGACTTTAGAAGCTCGTCGATCAGACTGCCGTCATCACCATCTGGTAAATCTAAGTCTGCAAAGTCGCTGGTTGTTAGTTCCGTCCAGATATAACGCAAGTCAGTATTTGCCTGAATCTTTGCTAAGGCTCGGCCCCATAACTTTAGGGTTGTTAGAGACTTGCTACTAATGTGTTCAATAATCTCTTGGTGCTTGGCACCAGCTGCCACGAGCTGAGCAGCAACGGTCAAGGACTTTGGAGTAGTGCTCATATTTTGGAAACTACCGGTATCTGTAATAAGGCCCGTTAGTAAACAGGTAGCGACTTCTTCGTCGAGCAGGTTTTCGCCACGACCAAGTGCTTCAATTAGTGCTACCAGCATTTCGGCAGTGGAGGTAGCGGTCATATCCACCCAGTTAACTTTAGCTGGATATGAATTGGTAACATGGTGATCGATAGAAACCGTAGGAGTTTCAAAGAACAAATCAGGAAATTCGGTATAGATTGGACCCAATAACTCAAAAGTTGAGCAGTCTAATGTAATAACCGCATCGTACTTAGGAATTGAACGTTCAACTTTAACGTCTTCCGGCATCAATGCTCCTTTAGGTGGAGTTATAACAATCTGGATCCGGTGTTCATCAACAATTTTTTTGTAACCTAGTTTTAAATCTTCACCTGTATTACGGGAGTCTATAGTAATAATCAGATCGTTACTTGGAGTAATAGTTTTTTCTTTTACTTCAGCGTAACCAGGCAGGAATGACATTGAGGTTGGAACTTGGCCAAAAAACAAAGCGTCAACGTTTTTACCCAATCTTTGTAAAACCGTTCTTAAGGCCAACAACGAACCCAGGGCGTCGCCGTCCGGGTCTCGGTGGGTCAAAATCAAAACATTTTGCGACTGACGAATTAGTTCAACCGCTTGAGCTTTGGGGGTTAGTTCCATTAACCTGCATTTTAGATTAATTTGAGAATTCTTCAAGAACAATTAGGGATATTGCTGCCATGACCTTCGGCTAAAGTCGATAGCCATGTACGGAGCCATGCTCGTGTATCGTCTTTAGCTACACACCCTTCCATGTGAGCGCATGTTGATAGCTGTTTCTGATATAAGGTAGGAGTTGTTCTGCATTTGTTTCATCAAGCGGGACCTGAAGATAAAAACCAATCGTCTTGCCATAAGCAGATTCATAAGGTCCAGCCCCCCATTCTGCCGAAAGTGCTTTGCGCTCGTCAGGCGTAGTTCGAATCAGCACTAGTAGGTCTTTTTCGATAAAAGCAAATTGTCTAGGACCAGCATAATAGCTGGTTCTGTCCCCGTCTACCTGACGTCGTACTTTCGGCCATTTGTAGATTTGACGTTCAATAATACGGATCGGTTTTGTTTTCATAGTTTTATTGTCATTAGCTTGAAATGACCCTGTATCTTGTACTTCGGCCTAACCCTAAACGCTCAACTTTTTTTAATTTCAAGAGTCGCGACAGAGCTTGATTGACTGTTGGTCGGAGGACCTTTGTCTGGGTAGAGACTTGGCCTGGGGCCGCCTCTTTGACTTTGCGAAGATATTCCCAAACCGCCAGTTGTTTAGGCGAAAGTAATTTTTCGATTGCTTCTTGTGATAGTAGTTCGAGAGCCATCTTGGACTGTTGAAGGATAATTTTTAGAAAGAATTCCAACCAGAAAGTAATATCATTCTTTTCTGTTGAAGAAGTCTTTTGAGTTTGACGTAGAGATAAGTAGTAAGCTGGCTTGTTGTCCTCAATAAGTTTTTCATGGGAGATATAAGGCATGTACGAATACCCCTGTTGGAGAAGCAATAGGTTGGTTAAGATTCTAGATAAACGACCGTTCCCGTCAATAAACGGGTGGATGCTCAAGAATTCTACGATAAAGTTGCCAACCACGAGAAGCGGGTGAGCAAAATGGGATTTTAGAGATTTTTCCGTCCATTCGGTTAGCTCTTGCATCTCTTTTGGCGTTAAGTAGGCCGAGGTGGGCTGGAAAAGTGTCTCCATTATTTTTCCCGAAGGATCGAGTACCACGACCTTATTGTCGTCACTCTTATACTCACCGCGATGACGAATATCTTTTTGTGCATATTTAAGCAACTCTTTATGAAAATGCTTGATAGTGTTTTCAGATAATTTGATGTCCGACCAAGATTCAAAAACTTGTTTCAACAGTTCGAAGTACCCCCTAACCTCTTGGACATCGCGATCAGCAAATTTTTGTACCGATAACCCACGCATCAATCCTTCGATCTCTTCGTCAGTCAGTTTTGCGCCCTCTATTCGCGTGGAAGCGCCTGTTGAAGTTACAAGGACAGACTGTTTCAGGCGAGATAACACTTGCGGGTTCAATTGCGCGCCAGCCGTCCAGCGACCCTTTATTTCGTCAATCTGCGCTATCAAAGACCATATACTGGTGGGAATACTCTGTAATCTTGCCTCGAATCGTTCATTTTTCATCTTATATAGTCACTATATTAGATTGTATTAGATTACGTCAAGATGTTAGATCTCTACACAGGGCCAATTACCAAGAGCGAGAAGCTCTTTACCCTCGAAGCAAAATCAGCTACAATATCTTTCGATATGCCAATTAGTAAATCAGCAAAGAAATCTCTGCGGGTCTCCCAGCACAAGACCGCATTGAACCGTTACCGTAAAGCGCTTATTAAAGAAGCGCTAAAAAATATTACTCCTGCTACTGCTTCTAAAGCTATCTCAATGATTGACAAAGGTGTTAAGTGGAATCTTTTTCACCAGAACAAAGCCGCTCGTATGAAATCTGCTCTTACTAAACAGCTTCCAGACGGTTCAAAGATTGCCCCGAAATCTACCGAGAAACCTGTTAAACCTCTTGTTGCTAAGAGAGCTGCGACTAAACCGACCAAGAAGGCTACTAAGCCAGCTGCTAAAAAGACCTCTAAAGCCAAGAAGTAGTAGCGCTTGAGCTACATAATTTTGTAGACTGGAGTCATGCACGACTCTCGATTTTTACGTTTCTCTTCTACTCTTTTTGAATTAACTAAATTTGCCTTAATAATAGTAGTGGCAATAACTGCCTTTATTATTTTTGTTGGTAAACCGCTACCGGTTAGTGGGGATAGTATGCTACCCAATTTTAGAAATGGTGAGGTAGTAATAGTAGAACAGATTAGTTTTTCTGGTAACAAGATGATTAAACGAGGAGATGTTGTTGCCGCAAAATTCCCTGCCGACCCAGATAAAACAAAATTAATAAAAAGAGTCATTGGTTTACCTGGTGAAAAAATTGAAGTTAAAGATACTCACATCTTCGTAAACGGTTCTTCTCTTAGTGAGTCCTACCTTCCGCGTTACGGTGAAGCACCGTACCAGGAGATCGCCTCCGTAACCTTAAAGGACGGTGAGTACTTCCTGGCTGGAGATAACCGCCCTGGATCAAGTGATTCTCGTTTATGGGGACCGGTAACACGTAGCGATATTCTTGGTCGAGTAAGCTTTATCTTGTTTCCACCCTCTGACGCTCAGTACGTCGCAAGACCAGAGTAAAGAATTGGGCCCCTTTCGGGGCCCGGTCCAAAACATAGTCGTCAGGCGCTTTTCGGGAACAACAGTCGAATCCGTTCGCTCAGTGCCAGTTGGTCGCAATAAGCAAAGACCATTCTTCCAACCAACCAGTGATGGAAGGACTGAGAAGGGTAGCTCTTGCTCGTTTCTTCGAACTCGGCAAGAAAAATGCCCAGCTCCAGAAGGAAGTCCTCACTCGAGTGAGGCATCAGGCCTAGCCATCCCTTGAGAGAGCCGTGAAGACGAGTCCGAAAGTCCTCGTTCTGCAACAACTCGCCACCACGCTGTGGAACCTCCCACTCTGACATCGCCTTGCCCACGAGAACGGGTTCAAGTACCTTTTGCCACACTCTGGCATACGGCACGAGAACGCTCACCCGAGGGCTCACATCAACCCTTATGTCAGCTACGATGTCGAACTGTGCCAGCGTGAGCGCCAAGGTCAGCCGCGTCAATGTCTCTGGACTGAAGCACCGCTTTTGATTCTGACACTCACCAGCAAGTTCTAAGAACCAGTCCACGGCCTGGTTAGGGAACCTAAGTGCCGTAGCCCTGATCGCTCCAGCGGTAGCCACGACGCTGGATGGCCCAAGACGGAGACCGCCGCACCCGATGACGTACCTGGCAAGCTCCGACAAGTCCGAGGCTCCGTACTTATTACTCATCAGAATGCGGTGAATTGGAATGAAGTACTCGAGTGGATCAAAGTCCTGCGCCTCGAAGGCCTCATTATACGACGAGTTGAGCAATTTATATGCTGCTTTTTCGTTAATGTTCGTTCTCATGTCAACTTCTCCCGAAGATTCTGTCACCTTCCGGCAACAGTGACTTGACGCTTCCGCGTCAGAAGTAATTTATTCCTTTTTAACTAGAAGGTCAACGGGTTGCCGGTTGAGTAGATATGGCTAGAGCGTGGGAGAGATAACCAAACAACGGAAAAAGCTTGTTAGCAAATTCGTCTATTGTGTTAACTCCATCTGCAACGTACCAGTGCGGTTGGGCAAAAGGTAGATCATAAAATCTTCTTGTCCATTCCACTTCGCAATCTAATACAACTGCATAAGGCAGGTAAGTTAAGAATCTATCTTGGGTTTGAGCTTGGTAGCTTACTGGCTCGCTATTAGTTAAGTAGTTACGGAAAGCCATCCATCTACCTAGTTCTCTGTCACCGTAGACAGTCCTACTTGGTAAGTCTCTAGATAGGTAAGTTACCAGTAAGGCTGAAGCCATCATTCCAAGCCAAAATAGAAGTAGGTAACGATCGGCTTCGAAAAGAAAGATATTTGCAAAGAAACCAATTAATCCAAAGGTAAATAATGCGATACCGGTTACTTGGTACCGACGATGAAGACGAAGCGGATTTGTATAAAAGAAGCCAAGATCGTTTACCTGTTGGTAAGCGGAAAGGAACGCTTCGCTAACTCGTTTGCTAAATAACTCTTGGGCTAATGCAAACGAGACTTCTTCTGAGGTAGCCTTGTCACTTGAGGGGCCAAATATCTGCTCTAAGAGCTGGGATTCAAACTTCTCAAGATGGTCCGATGCGCTGTGACGTGTGAAACGAAAATCATCTCTTCCAACTTGGCGGATAACTAAGTGTCCTCTTCGAGCTAGGTCTAATAGGGTTGCTGCTAATTCGCGACTTGAGAGACGGCCGTTTAGCAGTATTCCTAGCATTGCCGGTGTTAGACGACTCGGTTGTTGATCTATCTGTTTGCTTGGGCCTAAGGGTACGTGGCGATTCTTAGATAGCCAAGTAATGAAGAATATTAGGAGCGTTAGTAATGGTAGGGCAATCGAAATACTCAACCAGACAGCTGGTGACCAGCTATTAATTTTTTCTTTTAGTACCGATAGCGCAGTGGTAGTTAGGTAGGATTTTGGTAATTCTAGCTCGAGTACGAGCTGAGCTTCAGGGCTAATTTGGGTTGCTGTGTAGACTACGGTTTGTGAGTCTACTAGTTGCGAAGTTGCCGTTTCGGCTCCACCGTTGTTTCTAAATCTACTGCCAAGTAAATCTTCTGTAATGGGTTTTGGTAGAGAGACGGCGACAGTTAGCGAATCTATAAAGTTTTCAGGTTTATTAAGAACCTGGTAACGAATTTGGTAGAGTTTATCGGTAATATTTTTATCTGTCTGCAGTTTAGAATTTTGAGAGTAAAGATCTCCGCTCGGAGTTAGAGTAAGTGTTATGTCATAACCATTAGGATTAGTACCAGACTGTCCGTTACTGGGATCGTCCGCTGCTTTGAGCGGACCCATAAAGAACAGCCAGCCACCAAAGCCGGCTATCACCAAAAAGAATAGTAATGACTTCCCGTACAACCCAGAACTCCGGACGAGCTGTCCGATTAGGTTAAAGATTCCCATGCTACTTCCCATTGTACCCGCTTTTGGCCGTCGGGTAGGTAGCAGGCCAGCAGAGCAATAGCATCCCCAGATTCAATGAGGCCACTCTTCAGGGCGATGTCTATTTCCGAGAGTGTATCGGTCATTTTTCGCTTTAAGCTTGGGTCGGAAACGTTCTTGCGGACAGCAGCTGCTAGAGACCCTATTGTCATCTCCACCGCCTCACCACGCTGGTGGCTAAGGACGAGGTGCTTTCTTAGTTCTGACCATCTCTTACCCCGAACGTAATCAAAAAGGGCAAAAGGTTTTTCTGTTTGTACCCTTCCCCAGGAGGAGATGCTAGAAGTACCCTGTCTTGTCCTGAGATCTGTTTGGATACCCCAGAGATCTGAGCCGTATTGATCGACTAGCTCACCAACCGACTCCTCCGTTACCTCAAAACCAATTTCCGTTGCTTGGGATTTAATCCAGCTTCTTAATGCAGATCCAGCTAGAGGTTCTGTATTAATAGTCTTGGTTGCTGCCTCTAGCTGGGCAGAAAGGGGGCTCTTAGCTTTAAGCGGCTTTCCGTCCCAGATAACAACAACAGAGCTAGGAGGTAAGTCCGTAAGCATTGATGCTAGATTATTTTGCTCATCAACCAGTAACTCCCCGGCTCGCTTAATAATAATGAGCCTGGAGGTCGCAAAAAGTGGCGAAGCCTTAAGATCGGCCCAGTTACGCATCGGTTCGGTTGCATCTATTTCTATTAGCTCCACCCCGTCTGGGTTCTTCTCCAGGTACTTGGTTTTGAGCTTGTGAATCGCATCCCGAGCCAAAAACGAATCGGACCCTGAGATAAAGATGATCATAGGCCTCCGAGCTTTTCGTAAAGTTCGGCAAAAATCTTATTTCTTATACCTCCGCCACCCTTGTTCTTGATTTGAGCCAACGTCTTATTTTGATCTGAGGGTTGGAATATTGGATCCCAACCAAAACCACTGTCACCACGAGGCATGACGATGCTCCCCTCGAGGTAATCTTCAGCAAAAGCAACCTCTCCTTCATTACAATACCCAACGACAATATGCGCCGTTGCTTTTGAACTTTCCAGATTTGCCACAACTTTCGCCAGCCCCTCAGGACCAAGAGCCTTAAGAAACCATTTAATGAATGTCCCGGGAAGCCCACCTAGTGCTTCAACAGATAGCGAGACGTCCTCAACAATGAGCCTGTCCTGGTAATGCTTTCGAGCCTCCTCTAACTTTGCGGCGATAACTTTCCTGGGATCAAGCTCTTGGATTTCTGGCAGATCTAGGTCTTTTTGGACCAATGACGGGAAAACTTGCTTTGCCTCATTGAACTTGTTGCTGTTGCCAGTAATAAAATGCCACTCAGTCATGATCCCACCTTAAGCGTACTTAGAATGATGATGCAAATCTGCCCAGTTAGGACCGACCTTAATATCCACAATCATGGATACCTTTAGTTCGGCGACCGAGCCCATCACCTCTTTTACTACGTTAGCGACCTTATCTTCTAACCCTTCATTAACTTCGAACAAAAGTTCGTCATGGATCTGGAGAAGCATTGTTGCCCCTTCTGGTAGTTTTGGTGCTACTTGAACCATTGAGTACTTCATTAAGTCAGCGACACTCCCCTGGCAGGGCATGTTAACGGCAATTCGTTCAGCAGCTGAACGCAACATCATATTAGGAGAGTGGATATCTGGTAGATATCTTCGACGTCCGAACATCGTTTCGGAGTAACCTGTTTCTCTAGCCTTCCGTTTACAACTCTCTATGAAGTTCTTTACCCCAGGGAAAGTTTCAAAGTATTTATCTATAAACTCTCTAGCTGCACTTACTGGCATTCCTAGATCATTGGCTAGGGCATTAGCTCCGAGTCCGTAAATTATGCCGAAGTTAATTGCCTTTGCCGATCGACGGTCAACCATCAGTTTCTCACCAACTTGAGTGTGAAAATCTTGACCAGAGTGGAAAGCTTCAATCAGTCCAGGATCACCGCAGAGGTGGGCCAGTACGCGAAGTTCGGCCTGGGAGTAGTCGGCACCAAGAAACACGTTACCAACGTCCGCTACAAATGCCCGACGAACCTCGTTTCCAAGGTCTGTTCTGATTGGGATATTCTGTAAATTTGGGTTGTTAGAGCTCATTCGGCCAGTTGCCGCCCCGATTTGACCAAAGCTGGTGTGGACACGACCATGTCTGTCGATCTGGGTTGGTAGAGTATCTATGTAGGTATTTAAAAGTTTCGCTACCTCACGGTATTCCAGAATTAGCTTGATTGCTGGGTGTTTATCTCGCAGTTTCATCAACGAATCTGCATCAGTTGAGTAGCCAGATTTAATTTTTTTAATACCAATTACCGGTAGATTAAGTTTATTAAACAAGACGTCCTGAAGCTGGCTAGGAGAGGCGATATTAACCCCTTCGCCAAGTTCTTTAGCTGCTTCTTTTTCTATTTCTTTTAGGCGTAGAGTTAGTTTTTCACCTAAAACCTTGAGGTAGTTGCGATCAATCTTGATACCGGTGTTTTCCATATCAACCAAAACTGGTAACAACGGCATCTCAATCTCATAGAAGACTCTCTTAAGATGCGACTCTTCTAGTGAGGGCGCCATCTTTTGGTAAAGTCGCCAGGTGACTAGAACGTCTTCGCATGCATAGGCAGCTAGATCTTCTAGGGAAGCGTCTGTCATTACTCCATTCTTATTGCCACCTAATATCTGGACCGTAGGAATTTTTTTAAAATTAAGCTCAGTCATCGCCAAGTCATCAAGCCGATGTGAGTAAGCGACGGAGCTTACAAGCTGGGAGGCGATCATTGTGTCGAACCAGACGTTATTAACGGTAAAGCCGGCCCCTAAGAGAGAATGCAGATCGTACTTCAAGTTATGGCCGATCTTCTTACTGTCGTTACCCAAGATTGCCTGAACTGATTTGCGGACCTGTTCGATTGGCAGACCCTCTTTATAGGTTGGCGCTAGAGGGAGATAAGCTGCCTTATTTTGATTCCAGGCAAAACCGATGCCGATAAGATCCCCGTCTATATCTACGGTCTCTGTATCTATACAAAGAATTGGTTCTTTCTGGAGAGATTCTGCTAGTTCTTCCCATCGCTCAATGGTTGTAATTGCCTCATACGGTAGCTGGGGTTCGATCTTTGTGATT
>JAUSEP010000078.1 GCA_030650195.1 Candidatus Berkelbacteria bacterium
AAAAATCAATACTATCGAGACCTCCTGACGGCACTTGTCAAAAAGGAAGTTAAGACTCGCTACAAGAACAGTTTTTTGGGCTACCTTTGGTCAATTCTACTTCCACTCTCCCAAGCACTAGTCTTTTTCGTAGCCTTTAAGTTTATCGTTCGTATTCAAATAGAAAATTACGTACTGTTTTTAGTTGCCGGTCTCTTTCCTTGGCAATGGTTTATTAACTCGACCCAATCTAGCGCTAGCTCATTTCTAGGTAACGCAAATCTAATCAAAAAAACAACCTTTCCCAGGGAGTTCATTGTGTACGCAAATGTGCTGAACGACCTAATCCACTTCCTTCTCTCATTGCCCGTCATCCTGCTGTTCCTTCTCATTTACCACCAACAACTTCATCTGACCACCCTACTGATTCTGCCGCTTCTCCTCTTGATCCAGCTATTGATGACCACTGGGGTCGCGCTGATAGTCTCCTCGGTCAATGTCTTTTTCCGAGATCTTGAGCGCATTGTAATGATTTTTATCAGCATCATGTTCTACCTGACCCCCATCGTTTTTGCCGAATCAATGATTCCCAAGCGTCTTCACTTCCTTCTCTATGCTAACCCACTTTCTGGTTTGATCGTGTCGTATCGTGACCTTTTCCTCCAAGGGACTGTTAACTGGTCTTACGTTGGAGTGGCGGCTCTGTACTCGCTCTTCTTCTTCGCGCTTGGACGTTTTGTCTTTAAAAAGTTGCAGTGGCGGTTTGCGGAGGTTTTATAAGATGGAAAACGTTGTGGTCTTCGAACATGTTAAGAAATATTACCCACTCTATCATCACATAACAGGCGGCTTTAAGTTATTCCTGTTTAATCTTCCCAAGGCGCTTGCTCAGATGAGGGAGAGTAAGTATTGGGCCCTCAAAGACGTTAGCTTCGAAGTCCATAAGGGCGAAGTCTTCGGTATTATGGGCTCTAACGGTGCCGGAAAAAGTACCATCCTCTCGCTAATTGCAGGGGTGATGAGACCAAGTGGTGGTGTAATCCAAGTCAACGGCCGGGTTGCTCCCCTCCTTGAGCTGGGAGCAGGCTTCCACCCCGACTTGACCGGGCGGGAAAATGCTCTTCTCAACGGTATTTTATTAGGCCTAACAAAGAAGGAAATCGCGTCTCGCCTTAACAGTGTTCTTGAGTTTGCTGAACTTGGTCAGTTCATTGATCAGCCAGTTCGCACCTACTCGTCAGGGATGCTAGCGCGACTTGGGTTCTCGGTAGCTGTTAACACCGATCCAGAGCTGTTGTTAGTTGATGAGATATTGGCGGTCGGTGACGAGAACTTTCAGAACAAATGCTTTGCCAAAATGAAGGAATTCAAGAACAAGGGAATAACCATTGTTATAGTCTCCCATAACAGGGCTGTTATGGAGCAACTTTGCGATCGAATTATTGAAATTCGCGACGGAGTGGTTGCAACAACGGTCGAGCAGGGCGCTGTTGATTCAGCCGATCGTCAGGCCTAGATGAGTAAAAACCAATACAGAAGCAGTATCCTGAGTACCGAGATGCTTCGGCTCGGGCTACTTTATCTTAAGCGCTACGGGATTAAACGGTTCGGTGGAAAGTTACTAGAGAAGATACGGGTACTACTGGGCCTTTCTGGTCGAGACTTTAGGTTTAACTACCGAGATTATCAGCGTTGGATTATGGCCAATGAACCCAGCAAGCTTCAGCTAGACCAGCAAAGACAGCATGCTCTTAAGCTACCCAACAAACCACGGATTAGTATTATCGTGCCTCTGTGGCGAACCAAACGAGAGTTTCTTGTTGCAATGCTGGATTCGGTTCGCGCTCAAACATACCATAACTGGGAGCTTTGTCTGGCAGCGGCTTCCATAGATGATGTAAGAAGCACGCTCGAACAGTACTCTCGCCTCGACGAACGAATTAAAGTGCGATATTTACCTGAGAACGAGGGCATAGCCCTCAACAGCAACCAGGCGATTAAATTGGCAACCGGAGAGTATGTGGGACTGCTTGACCATGACGACGTCTTAGCTCCTAATGCCCTCTATGAAATCGCAAAGAAGCTCAACGAGAAGAATTATGACATCGTCTACTCTGACGAAGACAAAATCGATGAAACAGGTAGCGTAAGGATTCACCCCCACTTTAAACCAGACTGGAACCCAGACCTGCTGCGCAGCTACAACTATATTAGCCACTTCTTCGTTATATCCCGTGATCTACTAGATAAGATTGGGGGATTTCGCACGGGCTTTGAAGGAAGCCAGGACCACGATCTTATCTTAAGGGCGACAGAAAAATCTAATCAGATTGGTCATATTCCGATGGTTCTCTACCACTGGAGGGCCCACCCAAACTCGACGGCACTCGACACCAGTTCTAAGGGCGGTGCCCAAGTAGCGACTATCAAGGCCGTTGAGGAACACCTGCAACGTATTGGTAGGAAGGGCACGGTTTCGGAGGGCCCATTTTCTGGTTCGGTACTAACTAGTTATCCGGTCATCGGAAGCCCCCTAGTCTCGATAATAATTCCTAACCAAGACCACCCGGGTTTACTACGTGACTGCATCAGCTCAATAAGAAAAGCCACTACATATCAGAATTACGAAGTGATAGTAGTCGAAAATGGTAGCCAACAGAAGGAGACTTTTGAGCTGTACGACGAGCTTCGGGCTTGGGATAAGTTTAAGCTTCTCCGTTGGTCGAAGCAGTACAATTACGCAGCGATCAACAACTTTGCCGCCGCCCAAGCAGGAGGCGAGTACATCCTTTTTCTTAATAACGATATATCTGTCATTACACCCGGCTGGCTAGATGAGTTGGTTGGACAGTGTCAGTGGAAAGAAAACGCTGCAGTGGGCGCTAAGCTTTACTACGCCGATGGTAGTATCCAGCACGCCGGTGTCGTGGTCGGCCTGGGGGGCATTGCTGGTCATGTTGGCCGACTTTTTAGACATGATGCCCACGGTTATTTCGGGTCTTTGGAGCTAGTGGAGAATTTATCAGCTGTGACCGGAGCCTGTCTATTAGTAAAAGCCAGTAAATTCAAGGAAGTAGGTGGTTTCAACGAAGACTTTGCTATGGCGTTCAATGACATCGACCTCTGTCTAAGACTCATTAAAAGTGGCCAGCTAGTTGTCTGGACGCCTAGCTGTGAGCTGTATCACTACGAGAGTAAGACTCGAGGCCTCGACAATACTAACGAGAAGCGCGAGCGGTTAGAAAAAGAAGAGCAACTCTTCGCCGCAAAGTACGGGTCGCTACTACAAGGAGGGGATCCCTACTACAATCGTAATCTCAGTCTCGACACCGGCAATTATAAGGTTAAGATATAGTTTGACGACATGGAAAGCGTCTCAAAAACCTCAGTAACAAACACCACAGCGGTTTACAGTCGCTGGAAGTACTTCGAACCAAAATTTGAGTACGAAGCCGAACTAGACGATCGAGATCAGCCTTGGGCTGGTCATAAGCAGTTTGCTTACGACCTTATTCGCAACTTCAAGCCAGCAACGGTTGTTGAGCTAGGGACTCACTGGGGAACTTCGTTCTTTGCGATGTCACAGGGAGTGAAAGATGCTGGCCTAAAGAGCGAACTGATGGCCATAGATACTTGGCACGGAGACAAGCATGCCGGAGTATACGGTGAAGAAGTATTCGAAAAAGTTAAGGAGCTCCAGAGCCGCTACTACCCACGCCTCAAGATTAAGCTACTTCGTTTGACATTTGATGCAGCGCTTAACAATTTCGCGGACGGAACTATTGATCTCCTGCATATAGACGGCCTGCATACCTACGATGCGGTCAAACACGATTTCAATAACTGGCTACCGAAAGTTAACCCAAAAGGCATTATTATATTCCACGACACTCATGAACTAAGCCATGATTTTGGGGTCTATAAACTCTGGGCCGAGCTTAAGAAAGACTATCCAACCCTAGAATTTAACCATAGTCACGGCCTAGGAATACTTTTTCTTGATCGACAAATCTACAACCAGTTCGCCGGGGACAGCACTCCATGGAAGCAGTATTACCAAGCCCAATCCCTTATTCGTCAGGCTGAACTTGCAGCTGAGACTGCCGCCCGGCTAGAGTCAGGGCTCAAAGAAGAGCAGAGGCGGGCAAAAGAGCTCTTGCGGGAGCTGGCCTTAACAGAGGAGAACAGAGAACTGGAACGCAAGATCGAAGAAATGAAGAGACACGTTACTAACTTAGAAACAATTCTCGGTGGCATCGGAAACTCTAAGGTTTTTCGACTGCTTCTTCTACCCGGATCCTTACGCAAAGCATTTGGAGGTAAGCGATGAGCCATATAGACCAGCTTGACGACGAGCGTAATCGCCTCACGGCTGAATTAGAGTCGATCACTGTTCGAGCGGCTGAGCTAGAAGCCCATCTAGGGTCAATCACCAAGAGCCGATCTTATAAGCTTTGGCAGAAGCACGTAAAGCTTAAGGGATTAATCAAGAAATCAATCAAAAATCCGCGTAAAGTAGCCAAGGGTCTAAAGATTTTGTTTACCAAGGGGCCGCGCCAGTTCTACCGGAAACTGAAAGCTCATGAAACTGATTTCACCGCGGTGGCTACCCCCGAACAGCAGTACCAGCATTTTTTTGAGCAACACTACCCGTCTAACACCGTGCTCAACGAGCAACGTGGCGAGTGTAAGAGCTTTAATTTTCGACCTAAGATCTCCATTATCCTCCCAACTTACAATACGCCACCTAATTTCCTAAAGAGCTGCCTCGACTCAGTACTAGCTCAGTCGTACGACAATTGGGAGCTTTGTATTTGTGATGACGCCTCACCGGATTCAACTCCCCGAAAGATAATAAAAGAATATGCGGCTCTCGACCCAAGGATAAAGTACGTATTGAGTGAAAGTAACGGTGGCATTGCGAAAGCTTCTAACGCTGCGCTAGCACTTGCAACGGGTGAGTTTATCGGCCTACTCGACCACGACGATATTCTTTGGCCTAACGCACTCTATGAGGTAGCTCTAGCGCTCAATCACAACCCAAGGTGGGACTTTATATACACCGACGAGGACCAGCTCAGCTCTGACGGCAAGAATCACCATCATCCTTTCTTCAAACCTGATTGGAGCCCGGACTTGCTATTTTCTTCCATGTATACTGGTCACTTCACCGTTTATCGTAGGGAGCTAGTAAACAAAATAGGTAACTTTAATTCAGAGTTCGACTTCTCTCAGGACTACGATTTGGCCCTGAGAATGAGCGAAGCGACAGCTAACATTTACCATCTGCCACGGCTTCTCTATTCATGGCGAGTCCACCCGGTTTCTGCAGCCGGCGGTGGTAAGCCCTATGCTAGGGAGACAAATATTAAAGCGTTAGGTAGCTCTATGAAGCGTCGTGGTTACAAGGGAAACGTTGTAGCGTTGCCGATGACCAATCAATTTAATTACATCGTAGACGAGGACAAGCTAGTCAGCATCATCATTCCAACTGACAGTTACGATAACGCGCTACGTAGCATTGGCTCTATTCTTAAGAAAACGAAGTATCCTCGCTATGAAGTGTGCCTGGTTATAAACTCTGAGGCCGGAGGCCGTGTTAAGAAGGAGGTTGATTCGAGTGCTGTTAGGATTATCCCTTTCGATAAACCATTTAACTTTTCTCAGAAATGTAACGTCGGAGCCGAAGCAGCCAAAGGAGAAATATTGGTGATTCTAAACGATGACGTTGAGATTCTGGATAATAACTGGATTCACAGATTGACTGAATTTTTCCAAAGGAAAGACGTTGGGGCGGTTTCCCCTAAGCTTATCTACGAGGATAAAACGATCCAGTACGCTGGTATGGTTAGCGGCGTACGAGGACTATTTGGTACAGCCTTTCATAAGTTGCCTCAGGACAGCAGTGATTATTTTAACCTTGCTCAATCAACACGCAACTGTTCGATTATCTGCGGTGCCTGTTTTGCTATCCCCCGAGCTACCTACAAACAAATCGGTGGGTTTGACGAGTTAAGAACACCAATCAACCACTCGGATATAGACCTGAGCTTCAAGATTCTTGAACTCGGCTTACGAATTGTTTATACCCCATTTACGACCCTGCTCCACTACGGCCATCAATCAATCGGTGCATCGGAACTGAAATCTGGCAAGAAGACCGGTCAACCAGACTTATACATGCTTCAGCGCTGGGGAGATAAAACAGCTTACGATCCGTACTACCCACCACTTATGCGCAACCTGATCTACGGTCAGGGATGGGCAGACTTCAAAATATCTCCTGAAAAGAAGAAGACCAGCCCTAAGTTTATAAAAAGCCTGGCATTCATCAGCCACGAAACCAGCCTTACTGGTGCGCCTCTACTCATCTTCTGGTTAGCAAGACTGCTCAAGAAGTGTGGTTATTACATTGTTTTTCTAGTACCCAAGGACGGCCCGTTAGTAGAAGACTTAAGACGAGCTGATATCACGGTCATAATCGATGGTGATATCCTGTCTTACCCTAGGGACGAAACGAAACGCTTTCTAACAAACTTTGACGCCGTCTTATGTAACACTATCGAGAGTTGGAAGACGGTGTTGGGCTTACGCCAAAGCGGGATCCCTGTTCTCTGGTACATTCACGAATCTGACTACGGGCTCAAGCAGACGCTGAAGAATGGTCTTATCCAAACGGCTTTCAAAGAAGCGAATATAACAATATTTGCAAACGAAGAGATAAAAGGTAAGTATTCCAGTATTGTGCCACAGCTACGGGGAGTTTCTATCTTACCGGGGCTAGAAGAAGAGACGACCTCAAGTAAGTTACCCGAGCCGATGGAGGGTAACCGCCAGGTACCCCCTTCTTCCGAAAGTATGAAGTCGACAATCATCCACGTTGGTAGTATTGAGCATCGCAAGGGTCAGGATATTCTAGCCGATGCGTTTCTGGCTTTGCCGTCATCATTACGCGACCGTACCAAACTCTTGTTCGTTGGCCGAACGATCGAAAGGGATTACTACCGGAAACTAACGAATAAAGCCGGTCAGCATCCCAATATCTCATTTCTTAGTGAGATTAGTCATAGTGAATTAGCCGGGCTCTACCAAGCTGCCAAACTGTTTGTGTGTAGCTCACGGGACGAAACCGGCCCGCTAACAGTACTGGAGGCGATGAAGTACCAGATCCCCCTCATCTCAAGTCGTGTCGGTATTGTACCGATGATTATCAGAGATAAAGAGAATGGCCTGCTAACCGACACTGATAACGTGCAGGCACTAACTGAAGCGCTGACGTACGCTCTCACCAACCCAGCCAAGATGGAAAAAATCGCTAAGCAAGCTCACGCCGACTTCACCAAAACCTACACCCTCCCAGAGTATAAAAATCGCTTTCTAAAAATTCTAGCTTCCTTGGGCGAGTAAGACAGAGGACTCTACGTATGAGCCTAGTCGATACTGACTACGGCAACATCAACTTGGCTAAAGCCAGCGGCTTGATCACGTGATGCAGAAATGGCGTACGGAGCTGATTGCCCGACCTCAATGTTAGAGACGGTAGTTGAAACCTTGCTAATAACTTTACCCTGGAAATTCTTAATAGTTGCCTCTAAAGTAACACGGTGTTTAACCTTGTCGTTATTACGAGCCGTACCCGTCACTAGCAATCCCCCGCCAGTAGCAGCTCCAAAGCCTTGATCATCAAGTAGTATCTTTTCTGTTCCATCCGCAGTCGTAAGAGAACTCGTACTAGAAGTGTCTTTAAGAAGGCTCTCTACTTGCGAGGAAAGGCTATCCACCCTTGATGTTAGAGAGACATTCTTGCGGTACTCAATCAGCCATCCAGCGCCAACGACAACAACTAGCAACAACAAAAGCACGGTTACGGCTACTGCACCGTCTTTAGCTGAAGTTCCACGGGACGTTCTGTACAGATCATTTGCTCTCATCTTTATGAAAAGATTATATCACTCGATATCGTCTAACTACAGCAAGTGGGATGCCAAGGTAATTATTGAGCCGAGTTAGTCTTAGGTTCCTCCTGCCAAACTTTTACTCCCCACCAAATTGTTCCGACAAAGGCTATCGCTAGTACGGCAAGTTTAGCCACGGTAGTGGGATCAGTTAACCAATTAGTTAGGTCGTAGTTGTAGATGCCAAAGAAAACAATAAAGTATTGAGTTACTATTCCTGCTACCACAAGACCTAATAGTTTTGGGCCAAACTTAAGTAACAACGCGATGCCAAAAGCAGCTAAAAGCGGGATTATCGCTTCGGCAAAGTGGAGCGCTCCCAAACCTTTTGGCCAGCCAATAACAATAATACTTGCTAGTAGTGGCGCGAGCAGAAAAGAGAGTATCTCTTTATAACGACGAACAAAGCTGCCAATAACTCCTCCATAACTAAACAGCGCAAGTAACAAACCGACCGCTCCGGGGATGGAGTAAAGGCTGTCAACATGGATCCTTTCCAGCAGCGTTTTGGAAGTCTCCTTTAGCAGACTATAAGGAGTAATTAGGTAACTAAGCGACTCGTATTTAATTCCCAGTATCTTTGTGGCGGGGGTGCTGAAAAATTCTGGTATTACCTGCTCTGGATGCAGGGGGATGTCGTAGAGAGAGAAGGGATAATAGAAAAAGAGACTACCTTGTTTATAGCCAAGACGGGCGATCAGGAGCCAGGGCAGAGCGATAAGGACGAAAACTAGCAGATAACGGAGGGTATCAAGCCATCGTTTAGAAAGCAAAAGGAAGAGGACTGAACCGGCTAGATACAAAACGGCCAGATCATGGGTTAGGTAGGCCAAGCCGGCCAATGCTCCTGCTACCCAGATGTTTCTACGGGCAAAGAGAAGGTACCATGATCCCAGTATAAAAAAAGCAACGAAAGACTTGGGCCAGGTGAAGAAAGAGTTATAGAGGAAGAAGGGACTGAAGATAACGAGAAGGGTAGTTAAACTGGCTACCTTCTGGTTAAACATTGCTTTGATAAGTAAGAAGGCAAACGCTACGAAGAGAAAATTGAGAGTGGTCGCTAGAATCTGGAATTGAATATAGGCACCGTTAGCCTCCGGGGTAGGATTAGCCCAAAGGTATTCCCTGGGAAGGTCGGTCCCCAGCAACTGAAAGTAGTACGAGGAGACAACGCCAGTCAGCGGGGTGCGGAAAAAAAAGTTAACACTCCATTCGCTGATAAACGATTCTGTTTTGATGTTGAGGCGGTTGACGAGAAATTGAGCTTGGCGAAAAGGAATGTAGTTATCATTAGCTTGGGTATGGGCTAGGTTGAGAATTTTGAAGTTAAAAGCATGCTCGTATACTCGACCTTCAACAGGCTGGGGGTCAGGAATATATTTGTAGGTAGTTTGGAGTGGCAAGGTTACGTAGATTATTGAGATCAACGACGCTACGAGGATAACCACCCAGGCTAGTGTTGGCCGAAAGGTCCGATAGAGCTTGTCTCTAAACAGATAATATCCAGGGATTATTAACAAAAGCCAAGACGCCAGCATCATTACCGACGAGTTAATCTTAAGTAGGTAGCCAAACAGAAACAGTCCGCTGAAGGCCACTAAACTAATGACATAGCTAAAAGCAATCAGCTCGTCATGGTTCTTGATCCTTCCTTGCTTAACCAAAAAAACGTAACCCGGAAGCAGTAGGGTCAGATGAAAGAAGAGAAAATAAAACAAGTAAGCTAATGGAGTCATTCCTAACAGGCTAAGCATACGATAGTAAGGCGGATAGTAAATACCAACTCAACGGAATAGATTAGCTCCCCGCTCTTTACTAGAGAAAACCCCGGATGTCGGTCCGGGGATTAATGGCCGTGTACTAAGCAGAGAGGGGACCTTTGTGATAACTCCACCGCCGAACCTCCCGACGACAAGAGCTCTCACCGTAGTAATCTACTCCCCAGGATCGTGGGCTACGACTAAGTCGTCGCTTTCTTTGACGAAAGGACTTCTTATACTCCGGATGAAGTGCACCTTGAACCTGTAGCCACACGCATGAACGAAGTTCTTCTTGGATCGACTAAGATGTCCCAAAGCACGCTTCCCGCCGCAACGTGGGCAACAGCTTGAATCAATGGGTAGCTGATTTTTCTCCATATCCACACTCCTCGAGGAAACTACTCGAAGATTGTAGCACTCTGTAAAAAAAGTACTAGGTTCAAAGGGTATTACATTCCCCATTTCTGGGGTTAAGTCAATATTAGGAATATTGGCCGTATCTCGATGTTTGCTGGCGAGACAACGACGCGACTGTCAATACAAGTATATTAGGCGCCAGGGGTACATGATGACGGTTCTCTCGTTTTTCAATTGAGAGAGGGCTGGACTCTAATTGACGAATCATAACCGAACCTCTAAAGTATCCTTAGGTAACATCCTAGAGAGAGGTAATTGATGAAAGCATTGATAACTGGTTCAGCGGGCTTGATTGGTTCAGAGGCGGCGAAGTTTTTTGCTAAGAAAGGTTTCGAAATTATCGGTATTGACAACAACATGCGTCGTTATTTCTTTGGCGAAGAAGCCAGTACTGACTGGAACCGCCAAAAGCTAGAGGAACAATTGAAGGGTTCGTACACCCACTATGCTGCTGATATTCGCGACAACGATGCAATCAGCAAGATTTTCAAGAAGCATAAGTTCGACCTCATTATTCATACGGCCGCTCAACCGTCCCATGATTGGGCGGCGCGTGAACCGTTCACCGACTTCACTATCAATGCTAACGGTACGTTGGTTATGCTCGAAAACATGCGTCAGTACTGCCCGGAAGCAGTTTTTATCTTTACCTCGACTAATAAAGTTTATGGTGACACACCGAATAGCTTGCCCTTAGTTGAGCTAGAAAAACGTTGGGAACTACCAAAAAATCATAAGTATTACCGCGGCATTGACGAGAGTATGAGTATTGATAACTCCAAACACTCCATCTTTGGCGCATCTAAAGTCGCCGCCGACACCATGGTTCAAGAATACGGCAAGTATTTCAACTTTAAGACAGCTGTCTTTCGCGGCGGTTGCTTAACTGGACCCTCACACTCTGGGGCCGAGCTCCATGGTTTCCTCGCTTATCTCATTAAGTGTATCGCTAGTGGAAAGAAGTACACTATCTTCGGTTACAAGGGTAAGCAGGTTCGGGATAATATTCATTCGCACGACTTGGTCAACGCCTTTTATCATTTCTATCTCAATCCACGTTCCGGCGAGGTCTATAATATGGGCGGCAGTCGTCGGTCGAATATATCTATGATTGAAGCCATAGATAAAATTGAGAAGTTACTTAACAAGAAAGCCAATTATGAGTTGTCAGAGGAGAATCGTGCCGGAGATCATATCTGGTATATTTCAGACGTTTCAAAGTTCAAGCAACACTATCCGCGGTGGGACTTTGAATACGACATTCAGGCCATCCTAGATGAAATGTGCGCTGCCGTTAGAAAGTAGTATGAATTATCGGCGAGTTTTAATTACTGGAGGCGCTGGATTTGTTGGTTCGAACCTCGCTCTCAAACTAAAACTTGGCAACCCAGGTCTACATATAACTTGCCTTGATAATTTAAAAAGGCGAGGGTCAGAGCTATCGATAAAAAGACTTCGAGAAGTCAACGTCGAATTTATTCATGGTGACATACGGAACAAAGAGGATCTTGAGTTTGGTGAAATAGACCTTCTTATAGAGTGTTCGGCCGAGCCGTCTGTTTTGGCCGGCATCAATTCCGCACCAGATTATTTACTTAACACCAATCTACTCGGTACAATTAACTGTTTAGAAATTGCCCGCAGACACGTAGCCGATATCTTATTTCTTTCGACCAGCCGGGTCTATCCGACCAGCTACGTCAATGAGCTAGTCTACCGGGAAACCAAGACACGTTTTGAGCTTCTTGATAACCAAAAAACCGTCGGGGCCTCTAAGTATGGTGTGGCCGAGACTTTCCCTCTCGATCGTCCTCGATCTCTTTATGGTACAACTAAATTGGCCTCCGAATTGTTAATAGCAGAGTATGCTGACACCTATAATTTGCGAACAATTGTTGACCGTTGCGGCGTAATCACTGGGCCTTGGCAAATGGGTAAAATTGATCAAGGAGTCTTCGTCCTCTGGGTTGCCAAACATTTCTTCAAGCAACAATTGAGTTACATCGGTTACGGTGGTCAAGGGAAGCAAGTTCGCGACTTCATTCACATCGACGACTTATTTCAAGCTATTCAGACTCAACTCGATAACTTTGACGAATATAATGGGGACATCTTTAACATTGGTGGGGGTTTGGCAAACAGTCTCTCGCTCCAAGAGTTAACGGCGCTGTGCGAAGAGGTAACGGGTAATAAGATCGAGATCAGCGCCGTCAAGGAAGATAGACCGGCCGACCTGCGATTCTTTATTACCGATAGTAGCAAATTCTTAAACAAATCTGGACTTGTTTGGAAAAAGGATGCTAACCAAACTGTTTGGGATATATATGAGTGGATTCGGGATAATGAGGCGGAGCTAAAACCGATCCTGTCTTAATAAGAACCATGCTGTTATCAGTTGTCATCCCAGCCCACAACGAGGAAGGATCGATTCGTGAGACGGTAATGGCGTTTCATACTCGACTAAAACATGAGAAAATTCCTCACGAAATAGTTGTCGTAAATGACAATAGTCAAGACTCAACCGAAAGTATTCTCCAGACACTTGATGAGAAAATACGCGAAGTAAGGTATGTCAATAATCAGCCCCCAAACGGATTCGGTTTTGCGGTTCGTTGTGGTCTTGAAGCATATCAGGGCGATTGCGTGGCCATAGTCATGGCCGATCTGTCGGACAGGCCAGAAGACCTAGTCTCCTACTACCACAAAATGGTCGATGGAAATTACGACGCAGTTTTCGGATCGCGCTTTATGAAAGGAGGCAAGACCGTCAATTATCCGCCATTCAAACTATTATTGAACCGATTCACGAACGGGATTGTTAGAATACTATTTGGTATACGATATAACGATGTTAGCAACGCCTTCAAGCTTTATAAACGAGAAACGATCCAAGGACTTAAACCATTTCTAAGCCATCACTTCAATCTCACCGTGGAACTACCTCTTAAGGTGATTGTTCGTGGTTACAGTTATGCAGTTGTCCCAAACCATTGGACTAATCGTCAGTTAGGCGAGTCTAAGTTGAAAATTAAAGAAATGGGCAGCCGTTACTTCTTCATTATTCTCTACTGCCTAATAGAGAGGTGGCTTTCCCGCGGTGACTACAAGAAACGGGTATAGTATGGGTCGGATGATGTGGTTACTATGACGATAAAATCGACATTAGTCGTCATACTCAGGCAGGATTGGTTGAAGGCGATGATTAGATTTGGCTTCGTAGGGCTAATCGGTGTCGCGGTCGATCTAGGTATACTAAACCTTCTTCACTTAAAAGCAGGCTGGAGCCTTTTTTGGGCGGTGTTTTGGGGGTTTGCGGTTGCCACACTTGTTGTCTACGGCCTGAATAATCGATGGACCTACGGGCATCTAGGATTACCGTTTCGCGTTCAAACCTTCTTCAAATACGCAATCATTGCGGCGATTGGTTTAGCAATTACTGAAGCAATCATTCATTTTCTGGTCGCCGAAAAGGGTCTGTACTACAATCTGGCAAAGGTGGTCGCCATCGTGAT
>JAUSEP010000083.1 GCA_030650195.1 Candidatus Berkelbacteria bacterium
CCAATCACGGCTATTCTCAGTATCTGCTACGAGTGGAGGATTAGGCGCGGAAGGCGTTTCCACCACTGGCTCGGCCGCTTTTACTTTCGGTGCGAACTGAGCCGGAGCAGGTTTCGGTGCAGATACAGGAGTTGTTTTTACCTCCAACGATCCTGAAATAGATTCGGTTGTTGTTACCTGCTTGCCATTTGTTAGTACTGCCGTTGTCTTCACGCCTTTAGTTAAGGTGATGGAGAAGACATTGCTCGCTGTGCTTGGGTTACCGAAAGCATCGAAACCAAGAACTTTGAACAGGTAGCTTTTACCAGTAGCTAAGTCCATCGCCATTGAAGTAGCGGCGACTTCGAAAGTCTGATGCTCCACTCCATCAACGGTATATACAACTTTGTAGCTAGAGGTATCTGTAGAGCCTGCCTGCCACTCCAAATTCACACGGCAAGGATTAGACTCACATTTAGCAACCGCTTTGTTCAGCACTGGGGCTGCTGGACCGGCAATGTCGTTACTTAGTTTCAACGGTAGACTCAGGTTGTTGCTAGCGTCAGTTAGCTGCAGCCAGACTTGAGCATACTTATTGTCCCCCATGCCGATAGCCGGAAACGACCCGTCAGCGTTACTCATAACTGAGCCGATAATAACTGCTGTTGGGTCTCCTGGGACGGCTGACAGCAGTGTTACAGTTACCGGAGCTTCGTTAGACGCTCCAGATACACCACTAACGGTATCAGCAGAGCCAGGCTTGTTTTGAGCTACGACAACCTTGTTGGCGTCGATAATCGGCACCAAGTTGTCTAGTGCTTTACCGATAACAATTGGCGAACTAGTGGCAACTTGACCACTGAAATCAACAGCAGTTACCGTGAATTCGTAAGTCACTGGCGAACTTAGTAAGCCAGTAATAGTACGATTCGAAACTAGGCCAACGTTGACCGACTGCCAAATTGTATTGCCGGTCACGCGATAGTTAACCTGGTGGCTAACAACGTCTGGTGACATTGATTGAGTCCAGCTAACATCGATGCTTCCTCCGTTATCATTCGGGGTATCTACCGCTGCGACGCCAGATGGTGCCGAAGGCGGAAGACTATTAACGATGAAGCCATCGCTGGCTTTGATCTCTCCAACTGTTCCTGCTCCATTTACTGGACGAACCAGGCTGTAATACTTAGTACTTTCTGCTCCGGGAAATGTTACTGTTGTTGCCAATACGCTTCCAACGCCCGCAAAGGCTACGACGTTATCTGAAGTTGGCGTTGTTCCAAGACCGGCCTGGTAACTTGATACTCCCGACTCGGGATCACTAAATCCATTCCAATTAACTTCGATTGAATTCAGACTGGCGCTCCAGTCGATATCCACGTTCGGACCGTCATTGACTATGGCTCCCATCGTACTTGGTGCGGTCTCGTCATTTATGAACTTTGGCGTTGCTAAGTTCCCAATAGCAGTAGGATCGAGATTGGCAAACCCAACAGACTCATGCCAGCTCGTCGAGAGTAGACCGTCAGCGACAACAATACTTCGTTCTAGAGAATGATTGAATCTCGAGCTCGAGGGGTAGAAATAACTTCGTTCATTACAGCCCATAGAATCAATAGCTACCCTCGTGGCGTTCGCGGCAAATAAGTCTATTTGTGAGCATGAATTTGCTAATGCGATGCTGGAGGTTATCCAATCGGGTGCGATATTAAGTATCGAGCTCCCACTATCGGCGCTAAAATTACTGATCAGGAAATAGCCGTTAGCAATAATACTTTTTCCTTCCGGGATTGTCAGCGTTTCGCCGCCGGTGGCGCTATTTGTGAGCTGGTAGCCGGATAGGTCAATTGCCGCATCTGTTAGATTGCGCAGTTCTATCCATTCGTCAGTTCCACTCTCGGTGGACCCCATCCACATTACCTCGTTAATAACCACTGTTCGTGCAGGGTCAGCAGCTTGCGCACGGTTGATATCTATCAACTGGGCAGCCACCGTACCTTGAAAGGCCAGTAGGACAACGAGAAAGCGGATTAAAAATACTTTTACTTTTTGCATTTCAATTCTCCTTCTAGTTGTTAAAGGGCACTCAAGCCTCACGAGTATTCCATCAAGACGCATATCTAAATGCGCCGAGAAACTCTCGATAAAGCGAGCACGCCCCCCTAATAATTCCCTCCTGACCCTAGAAGAAGAACCCCTAAGGTGTCCCAATCAAAATAGCAAATTCTTTTTCCCTGTCAAATCTAGTAACCTTCGATGCTTTACCTTATGCTTGAAATTAGGTAAAATTACTCCGTTTTGGGGCTCGTAGCTCAGTGGTAGTAGCAGGCAGCTTATATCTGTCAGGTCGGAGGTCCGATCCCTCCCGAGCCCACAAATGAAAAACATTTGGCGACTTTTTGGGTTAATCCCGACGTATAAAACGAGGTTGCTGAAAGTCGTCCTAATAAACACCGCTCTGGGACTAGTGGCACTATTAGTTCCGATTATCTATAAGTACGTTTTGGATTCTATTGTAGGTGCAGTTGGTAGCGGTTTCACTGCCGAGGTTGAAGCAAAAATCTTTACCGCCCTGGCAATGTTATTGGGTATCTATCTAGTAAACGTGGCCTTTGAATATGTTAGCGAACGATTAAGTGATTTTCTCTTCATTGATGTGATGTGGGAGATCCGTAAAAAAATGTTTCGCCATCTCTCTACCTTGTCAATTGATTACTACGAGCAGAATCGGTCAGGTGAGATTTTAGAAAAAATTGGCAACGGTACAATGTCTTTCGCGCGTTGGGTTTATATGATCGCGGACGGTACCTTAAGTACATTCATCTCAATTCTGTTGATCTTAGTATTTTTGTGGATAAAATTGCCTGTGATTGGTTTAGTTATGACCATCGCCTTACCGCTCACAATCTACATTTCTGTTCTAAGAGTTCTAAAGACTAAGCCCTTGCGGAGAGAGTGGATGAAGCGAGCTGAAAAGGGGATGGGTGAGATCGGCGAAACATTGTCGCAAGTTAGTACCGTCAGGAGTTTTGCTCAGGAAAACTACAAACTCGAGCGTTATAGCAAAGAGGTTGACGACTATCGAGTTTACCGACTTCGTCAGGCAAGATACGAGTGGGGTATTAATGCCGGTCGCGGAGTTTTGCATATGGTGACGATCGTGTTATCTATCGGGATTGTGGCAATAGGCACCCTGAAGGGGACGTATACGGTTGGGGATATTCTTCTTGTCTCTCTCTACTTCCAGCAGCTGCGGGGCAACCTTGGCCCACTTAGCCGAGCGATTGCTGAAACGGGAGATATTGAAACCGCTGCCGAGCGCATGGTAGAGATACTCGACGTCCAGCCAACTGTTGTCGACCTACCGCAAGCTAAGACCTTGTCAGAGTTAAAAAGTATTCAGTTCAAAGATGTTTCTTTCCAATATCCGGGCAAAGAAACAAAAATTTTAAAGAACATTTCGTTTATGCTCAACTCTGGCCAGACTTTGGCCCTGGTTGGACCGTCAGGTGTTGGAAAGACAACTATCACTAAATTACTTTTACGTTTTTATGCGCCTACCAGCGGGAAAATTTTAATCAACGGTGAGCCAATCGAGAACTTCACCCAAGATTCCGTCCGAGGCTTGATCGGAACTGTTATGCAGGACGTCGCCTTGTTTAACGAAACTATCGAAGAAAATTTGCGCTTTGCCAGACCCAAAGCGACCGAAGAAGAAATCCGCTCCGCCGCTAAGACCGCCCATGCTGATATCTTTATTGACAAGCTCCAGTTAAACTACAAAACTCTGGTGGGGGAGCGAGGCATAAAGCTTTCTGGCGGCGAAAAACAACGTGTTGCAATTGCCCGAGCAATCTTGCGTGATCCGCAGCTGATAATTCTGGACGAAGCTACCTCATCTCTCGATTCTCGCTCCGAACAGTTCGTTCAAGACGGACTACATAAACTAATGAGTAATAAAACGGCTGTTGTCATTGCCCACCGTTTGAGTACCGTTACCCGTGCTGATAAAATAATCGTTTTAGAGAAGGGGAAAGTTCTAGAGCAGGGCAATCACGACCAGTTACTAAAAAAGAAAGGGCTCTATGCTAAGCTCTTTTCTATCCAGTCACCAAGCTCTGATAAGACCATCGACGAGCTTCTGAGTTGATGATCGCAGTTCTGACGGGTGGTAATTCCAGTGAAACGACGGTAGAAAAGATCAAACTTTTTGTAGCCAAATTTCATGCACCGTAGCCAACGTAAGCAACCAGTCGCTCTGGTAACTTACTAAGAATTGGCTCAGTCACTCCATTGGCCAGGGCCTTATTCAATGCCTGTTGGGCAGTGGCACCACTACCAACAACGGTTCTTTCGTCGCTCTTAAGCGCTACCCACTGACCACGGTATTGGTGATATAAGTCAGTCCAGTCTGTCGTCATCGATTTTATTTTAACAAGCGCCAGAGAGAAAACTAGTATGGTTACTTACAATAAATGTCTAAATCGTTACAATTACCCTATAGATGTCGCGCAAAAGAGTTGGGCTAATCGCATTATTTAGTTTTACCGCCGTACTGTCGCTTGTTGCAGCGTTAGGGGCGATTACGTCGATGAATTTTTCCGGCAAGGTTCTGCCACGAACTATGGTGGCTGGTGTCGATATTGGTGGCCTACCTTATACAACAGCCCAACAGCGGGTCCAATTGAAAGCAGGGGAGCTCTCTGGTCTACAACTGTCCTTTAGTTTGAACGACAAATCAGCTAGTGCTTCTTTAGATGAACTGGGTGTGAAAGTAGATGAGCAATCTACCTTATCTCAGGCCATTAGGTCACCAAACAGCTTTGACTGGTTAGCACCAAAATATTGGAGATCCATGTTTAGCTCCAAGATTCTAGGTCTCTCTTACAGCGCCGATCCTTCGATCTTGCGTCAAAAAGTAGAGACGCTCCTTGGTATTACAACAGCCGCTCAGGATGCTGAGATCAATTTCACTGACGGCCAACTAGTAATTCGCGAGGGTCAAAAAGGAATATCTATCTCTGACGTTGCAATTGATGGGGCAATTAAAACTGCTCTTGCTACTGGAAGCCCCGCTCAGGCTAAATTGGAGTACACCGAGAGTGCTCCGATTATTACAACCGAAATTGCTACGCAGATAAAGACCGAGATAGAACAAAAATTCATTCCTATCTATCTGAAGTTCGAGGATAAAAACTTTACGATCTCTCCGAATAATCAGTTTTCTTTCCTCGACTTTTCCCCTGTGAACGGTCGCATTAGTTATCAGGTATCACAAACAAAAGTTAGTAATTACCTTAGCTCTGCCATTGCAACAAAGGTTAATATCAAAATGCTACCTAAAACAACTCTTTTTGATACCCAGCAAGTTACCCAAGAGGGGAGAGACGGTCGGGAGACAGACACTGCACGTTTGGCTAAAGATGTCACCCGTACAATCACCGAACGGGCAGATACTAGTAACTCACCGTTGGCAATCAACACCAGGACCATCCCCTTTACCGAGAAGGTTGTCTACCCTGACTTCGTTGCTGGGCTTTGGCCAGGATTATATATCGACATCAACTTAACCAAGCAGCGTTTGTTTATTATGGTTGGCAACACCAGGCAGGCTGAGTATATGATCTCTAGCGGCAAAAGAGGTACTCCAACTCCTTCTGGTGTCTTTTATATTAAAAACAAAATACCTCTGGCTCAATCACGACTATTTCCTGGAATCTGGATGGAGAAATGGAATGCCTTAGCTCGAACTCCAGATGGCGGTGGTTACCAAGGATATGGGTTGCATCGTGTTCCCTGTTTCGACTCACGATGTAATTCCCGTGAACCCTCAAGCCATCTTGGTCGCCCAGTATCTCATGGTTGCGTCCGGATCGAAGATGCCGGTGCAGACTGGGTCTACGATAATGCTCCAGTTGGCACTCCGGTCAATATCCACCTCTAACTCTTCCGAATAAGTCTAAGTAAAAGCTTCTGATCGTCAGGATTATCAGAACTAATAAGTTTGGTACGGGCGAACTCGCTTAGAGCTGATCGTCCAGCGGCAATAACCGCTTCAAGCTGACCAACGAATTTAACGCTATCCCCTGACACCAATACTGTTTCGAGTGAACTTGCCTGTCCGGCTAATCTACGTAAACGACTAACAATCTGCTTTTTTTCATGATCTTTTGTTTCCACAGTCATACCCCCTTCAATCCCCAATATACCCTACGTGGGTATATATTAAAGCACGCTGACTTCTTAGTGGGAACCTGGTGGGCTACTAGACTTCGATCGAGGCGCCGATCTTGGGAATAACAATATTGGCCTCGGGCAAGTGGCTTTTAACAAAAGCCAGGTACTTTTCTGCACGATCTGGCTCACTATGAACAATAGCCAGTCGTCCTCCAGAGGGCATGGCGATTTTTCTTAGCCATTGCATCAGCTCGGTATTGTCGGCATGACCCGAAAAGGCTTCTGCGATTTCTATCTTAGCTCGAACTGCGACTTCTTGGCCGTGTATATGAACCGATCTAGCGCCACCAATAATAGCCGAGCCAAGAGTTCCAGGCGCTTGGAAACCTATAACTAATAAATATGTGTCCGGTCGTGACAGGTAATGTTTCAAATGGTGAACAATCCGTCCGCCAGCCATCATTCCCGAACCGGCAATA
The DNA here is from genome assembly GCA_030650195.1 of Candidatus Berkelbacteria bacterium. Taxonomy (GTDB): domain Bacteria; phylum Patescibacteriota; class UBA1384; order 2-12-FULL-50-11; family 2-12-FULL-50-11; genus JANLIQ01. Next base: position 6,636 of record JAUSEP010000083.1, read on the forward strand.
ATTACCTTCGGATGCGGTGCGTCGTTAATATCTTT
>JAUSEP010000086.1 GCA_030650195.1 Candidatus Berkelbacteria bacterium
CGCCCTAGTGCACGATCGACTAAAAACTCTAGGAGAGATAGAGGGTTTGATAGATTACTTTTTTGTCACTCCTTCCTACGAGCCAACGCTTCTGATTGCAAAAAAATCTACTAAAGAGAATACGCTTTTGGCACTCAAGGCAGCTATTAAAGTTATTACGGAATTAAAAACCTTAGGCCTAGATCAAGTTGAGCCAGCTTTAAGAGGTGCGGCCCAAGACTTGAAAATTAAAGATGGTGAATTGCTTTGGGCAGTTCGTGTTGCTCTGTCTGGCCGTGACGCTTCTCCCGGCGCGTTTGAGTTACTTAGTGTAATAGGCAAAGAAGAGTCGATTGAAAGACTCAATACTGCTCTAAAAAAACTTTCAGCCAAGTAGTGACTGGTACACCTGTTTCTGGTAAAATTTCAGAGTATTGCCGGGTCGTCTAGCGGTAGGACGTCTGCCTCTGGAGCAGAAAATCGAAGGTTCGAATCCTTCCCCGGCAGCAACCTATTAGTAAAAAAACACCCCCAGGAAGATTCCCTGAGGGTAAAGCGTCGCATGACTCGTCACGAGGCATGCGGCGGAATGTAAAATGGGTCGAAGGCACTGGCCTGGACAGCTATCTGCCGATAGCAATACAGGACATCTATGTCGTCGCCGGTTGGACGAACCCGGCTGGGAAATATTGGCTCGACGACCAGTAGGGTCATCGGCGCTTTCTTTCCTCCAGTGGGTTGTGTTGGGAACGAGATGACTCGTGACAAGTCACGGCCGAGTCTTTCGCAAGCGGTGGCGATACTTACTGTGTTACCGTCAGGCGAAAGGCAGTCATTTCGCGCCTTGATAAGCGGATCGAGCTGGCCGACGGTGTGGCCCAAGAAGTTCCACGTCGTTGCACCGAGACCTCTTGGTACTCGGGAGAAGTCGCCCTTGAGGGCTCGTCTCCGTAGCATCATAACGTGACTCGTCAGGCTATTCACAGCTTCTGCTTCGTTGTTCCAGTGCTTACCCTCAGGGGCTTCGCGACTGATAGCAATAGCCATAATGCCGGTATCGCTTCTGATGAAATACATCATGGTCGAGACTGCCTTGATCACTCGCACCATAGTGTACTCCGACGCCGGACGGAGCGGTTCCGCCTTCTTGGCCTTTGCTTTGGCTTTGCCTGATATTCGGCCAACGAAGTGCGCAATGACGCCTTCGTTGTCATCGCCAGTTTTGGCTAAAGTCAGATCAGCTGGCTCAGGATTAGTGAGTCTCTTCACCTGACCGGTGACAAACTTAGTTCGACCGAAGAACGTGTAGGCGTTCAACCTATTGACGTTTCCACCAGTTTCTCGAACGCTCAGTAGAGCTGATCGGAGACCCTGGACAAGACCGCTAACTTCCAAGTCACGTTCGGGATTGAACAGAGCCATCCGAGTTTCAGCAGCGCCGATTTCACGTTCCTTCTGCTCAGCAAGCTGTTTGGTTTGGTGCAGTTCAGCGCTGACTTCGGACAACTGTCGCCGAATAATCGACACTTCGTCGTCCGTCGTTTCTGCCTGTAATCCACCCAGGAACCTCACGCCATCTGAGATCGGACTCTCGATTGGTGCAAGAAACTGTTCGACGGCAGCCATCTGCTCCTCTTCGGTTAGTCCGTCCCAGGTGTCGAACGGTCCGGTGACCTCAGAGTACTCGCTTGCCGTAACCCTTCCCCGGTTTTTATCCGGATGGAGTGTTAGAGCTAAGCCATTCTTGTGCCTCCTTACCAGGTCAATAACCAATTGCGGATCTCGAGAAGCGAGGCTGAAGAGTTGCCTCCCCAGCCCCATCTTGAATAAAGGGTTTTCCTCTCTTTCCATGTGTTTACTCCTGGTAGCGAAGCACGTTCTCCACAAAACGTGCGGTGTCGTCGTCGAAGCGGCCAGAGCCGTTATCGAACAGTAAGTCTTCGTCAGCTTCATCCGGGATGGCGATTTCCTGCCGATGCAACTTGATGGTCGCATCGTTGCGAGAAACCTTCCCAAGAATAAGCTGAATAAAAAGTCTTTCGTCATCTACGGCCATGTGATATGCCTCGAGGACGTTGTTGCCGAATTCCTCTTCGACACGGTGATAGACGCGGTGAACGGGGAAATCCCCGCCAATCCGTTCGGCAATCTCCATGAACAGTTCGAGGATGGCGACAACACTTTCGGGAATCTCTTCTACTTCGGTAGGAGTGTGTTCACTGAAACCCATTTGAGCGAGGTAACGACTGATGAGTATGACACTCATTTGATACATGCCGTACTCATCTCGGATTCCAAGACACAGCTTCAACCTTGGCATGGAGATACCCTTCTTGGTGTGCCAGGTGACAATACTTGTGATATTGCTCTTGTGGCGTTCGGATAATTCCAGGGCCAAGTCCAACTTTTTACCAACAAACCCCGCCGCGATATACCGCGCCAGAGTCTTGTCGGTCAGGTTGGGCATGACACGACGAATCTTGGCGACGGCTCGTCGGTTTTCTAGCGGCGCTAGCTCACCGACGATTCTCGCAAGGACGAGAGATTGTTTGGTTTGTTTCTGCATGTTAATGATGCCCCAAAGACTCGTGGATTTTAACATAGTTTTAGGCTATTTGTCAACTACCAACGATCAAGATTTGTTTAAGGATTTACTCTATCCCAGGTGAATGGACTGGTTCAACCTGTAAGGGGTCTTGCCCCTGTAGCTAGTTTCTCTTCGTCAGCTCGGTCCAGACACCTTTGCAGAACTCTCGCAGGTTGTGTGCAATGACGGCATCGTGAATTTCCACCAAGTAATGTGGGGAGCGGTTAGTTACCACCATAATCATATAGTCTCCCACGGCCCAGCTCGTGGCTGTGATCTCTTTAATCGGTTTCCAGAAGCGAATCTCCCGATTCGGGTGGCCTGTAACTCGCTTTTCAATTTCAGCTTCACTGGAAAGTAGTTTGCCGTGCATGTCAGCGCTAGAGGGTTGCTGCCAGTAGGTCTCAATCCAGTCTATGTACTGCTCTACCAATGTTGGGTCTTGGTAGCCCCACCAGGTGCTGTCAACTGCTTTGGCACTCGCATTCCAAATCGGAGTTTGCTGGCGCAAAAAGCGATTAATATCTTCCTCGGCGATAAATTGAATTTTAGGGACTGGGTACTGAACGGTCGCGGCTTCCTTTTCTAGTGCCGCAATCAGTGGAGAGAGTTGTTTTTTCTTTTCATCGACCAGGCGTTGCTCTTCCTCGACTAGAGTTGCTAAGTGCTTGGGCGGCACGGCGGTGAGTCTGGCTGTTTTTCGGCTTAAATCTTCGGCGATTAAGCCACGCTTGATCAATTCTTTTGCAGCGGAGTAGACCGTCGTGCGTTTGATTCCGGCAGACACCGCAACCTCGGCGGGGGAGATTATCCCAGCTTTGAGCACCGTTAAGTACACCCCTGTTTCGGTGTCATTTAATCCGAACATCTTGAGTAGTTCGTTTGTCATGTTTGAACTATAGCATTTTGACGAATATTAGTCAACATACGTAACTGTAAAGGATAGAAATTTGTTGTAAATGTATTGACATATACTATTAACCGTGATAATATATGCAGGTAATGAAGTCCTTTAAAAGGAAACCCAACATGAAAAAAATAGACAAAAGATTTGCAGACAAGATTGGTACCGAGTACGCGCTTTTCCAACTGGCCTCGCCGCATTATATGGAGTGCCAGAAGCTGGTGGCGAGCATCACAGCGCAACATACTAACGATACACCTCGTATTCTGGAGATCGGCTGCGGCACCGGGCTAACGACGCTCGAGTTGATTAAGGCAATTCCCGGCGCCAAGATCACCGCGTTTGATGCCGAGGAGGCGATGCTTGCTCAAGCTAAAAAGGTTCTGCCGAAAAGCGTGGAGCTTGTTTGGGCCGATGTGCAATTTTGTCTCAACAATATGGACCAGACAGGGAGCAGTCATCGCCAGAGCTACGACGCTATTGTGTCGGCGTTCTGTCTTCACAATATCGCGGCGAAGTACAGAGATACTATCTACTACCATCTAGGACGGTTTTTGAAAAGTGGTGGGATTTTTGTGACGGCAGACAAAATTGCTGAGGAAGATCCAATGAAACACTGGCACGCGTTTCGCGACCAAATTGAAGCGTTCTCGGTCTTCCAGGGAACTGATTATCCCGAGTTGCAGGCCGAGTGGACCGTCCACTATCTTGAGGACGAGGTAATTAAGCTCACTGAGCGAGAGCTACGGCATCAGCTGAGAGACAGAATTGGCTGCAAGGAGGTCCAGTTCCACCAGCGCTGGGGAATGGACGCGGTGTTTAGCGGCGTCAAGCAGTAGGCGCGCTTCAGAGTTCATATCCGGCCGGGTAACTCCCGGCCTGAAATTGAGGGCTGAAGGCCCTGGCACGTGAATAAGATGAAACAGCTACTCCTATGTACTCTCGTCATTGGCCTGGGCACTTTTTGCAGTGCGCAGGCGCCGTCCATCGATATCGGCTACAACAGGTTGTATCTAGGTGGCGACACCGGCGTGTTGATCTCTAAGGATCCGACCGTCAATATCTCACTCACCTGGGCCGGCCGTGACGGCTACTTCAACATTTGGCGTTCCTTTGACGCCGGAGGTAACCCAGGCTACGGCAACGAAATTGACTTCAGTGTTGGCAAGACGCTACTGCGTACGAAAGGCTGGTCGATCTCGGGCGAAGCTGCCTATATCGGGCTTTATCCGTTGACAACGGTACCGGGCGATCTGTTGTCGTTCAAAGTAGTCTTTGCATCGGAAAGAGGGACGTGGAGGCCTTACCTGTCGCTCCAGAGAATGCTTCCGACCGATGTCGAAACTCTGAAAGGAGGCGGCTTATATCGCCTCGGTGTCCGGCATTTCTTTAAGCAAGGAGCTGTCGCTGACCTGTCCGCGGTGGGTCACGACGGCGTCTTTGGGCGTCGGCCAGAGTCCCTGAGCTCGTTGCGACTGAAGCTATTCGTACCGTTCGGGCATGGCAAGAACGCGATGTCGGGCTACATTACCTACCAACGTGGCGTGGGGCATTCCGACGGGCTCTCGCCTCGCTCATGCTGGGTAGCGGGCTGCACTTTGCGGCTCTGACAAGCGACAAATTAACTACAAAGACAGGTCAGGTGAAACCGCCCTCCCGTAAAACGGAGGGCACTTTTTATATCCTTCACCGGTAGCCAAAACCCTCAGTACGGTTGCCTAGGAGTTACTTCTTGGCTTGCTTCCAAAGACCCATGAAAAACTGTCGCATCAGCTTAGCAAAAGAGCTGCTCTCGATCCGCATACCGAAGTCTTCTTCGATCGGAGAGAAGAAACAGACCGCTTCATTCGCGATGATTATACCCATACCAAGCTCAATATCCTCGGTAAGATAGCGAGCTTCTCGCAGGGCGGCTTCACGCTCTTCGGAACCTTCGAAGGGTATCTCTGTGCTGTGGGAGCGTAAAGTCTTGGTGTGGATACCCTGTTTTATGCGTTCGTTTATTACTTCTACCATTTCGCTTTTGCCGAAAAGAGCAGCCATATATTTACTAGGGAAGTATGTGAGAATCTCTTTGGGGTGTGACTCAATACTCAATCTATAAAGGTTACGTAGCTGTTCTGGTCCCTCGTAGTATTCGATCTTAGGTTTTCTCGTGCCCATAGCCGATAAGGCTAGCATTGCTGGTAGGGCCTCTCTTAGTAAACTCTCTTTTTGTTTTAGATATACCACCAATTGTTTGGGCTCAATGGCGGCATAGAGTTTACGTTTACCCGAAAGGGTCACTAGCATTATGCCCTCGTCCACAAGCCGTTCCAAAAGCCTGTAAAGCATCGGACGATGCATCTTAGCTGTTTTGGCCAACGACAAAACGGAAGAGGGTCCTAGTTGGAGGGAAGCAAGGTAAAGCTGAGCCTCTTTAGGAGTGAGTCCAATCTGTTGAAGGATTTCGGCAGTATTCATGTTGTACTAATAGTAATACAAAAACTATACAATGTCAAGTGGTAGAACAATTCTATAACTGAAAGCTAAATGAAAAATAGTGTACTAAAGTATTGACAGAAATCGTAATCTGTGTTACACTGCGCTACAGAATTCCGGTAACGCGGAACCTTAACAAGGAGCAACAAATGTATAATCGTTTTGAAGAAATCGAGCGGAGCTTCGCCATCGGTAACACGCCGCTCGATCAGTTGGCCGCTCCCGGTTCCGGGAACCAGCTGTTCGTCAAGCTCGAATACGCCAACCACACCGGGAGTCATTACGACCGGGTGTATCTTCACCTGCTTCGGCAGCTTGAAGAGGGTGGCAAAATTATTCCGGGGGTTACGACTCTTGTGGAGACAACCTCGGGTAATGCCGGTGCTTCCTGCGCCTTCATGGCTCGTCAGCTTGGTTACGACTGTCTGATCTTTGTTCCTGAGAATCTCCCAGAGAGACGAAAGGATCTGATCCGGCGGTACGGTGCCAAGCTGAGGGAAACGGCAGGCGAGCAATATATCCAGGGATCTGCCGCGGCAATGCGCCAGTTTCTCAAGGATACGTCCGGCGAGAAGGTGGATGGGGTGCGCAAGTACTACTCTCCCAACCACTCGCAAGTGGAGGCATCCTGCGAAGCGATGACCGCGCTGGCATCTGAGGCGCTGTCGCAGGCAGAAGGAGCCTTTGACTGCTTTATCGGAGCCGCCGGTAACGGAACAACTCTGAAGGGAATCGGGAGAGTGTTGAAAAGCGCTAATCAGGCGCTTCACGTAATCGCTTTCGATCCGGCAGAGTCACCAGTTGCCTACTGTCTCAAGTACGGGCAAGAAGTGGCGGAGCCGTTCCATCAGCACGGGATGTACGGCGCTGGCGCTTGGGGAGTCACCTTTCCTCACTTAGAGGAGGCGGTCAGTCAGCTGGTCGAAGAAGTAAGACTGGTGGAAGACGTCCAATGGCAGAAGGCTCAGCAGGAGTTACTCCTTCTTGGCTACGCTGTCGGACCGACGTCGGCCGCTTCTTACTTTCTCGCCTGCCAGTACTGTGAAACACGGTCGGATAAGCGAGTGTTCATTGTTTTCTACGACCAAAGCGATCGGTACTAGAGCCGAGAGCGAGGATCGGTCTTGGGGGTGGCTATTTGCCGCTCCCTTTTTTGCTTTTTCCCGGCAGCAACTATTGACTGTCTCCGAACCCAAGTCTAGTGTTTGGCTTATGAACAAGGCCTTCTACTGGGTAGCGGTATTAGTAGCGATAGTGTTAATAGTTCTTGGTGTACTTGCTAGCCGCAAGACACCAACACAGACCGATACGAACAATAATGGCGACTCTTTTAATGCCGATCAGCTCCAAGACGCTGCAGATAAGACTCCGGCCACCAACTAATTCCTAACCACTCTTTTGGGGTGAGCTCCAAAATCCGTTATCGTGGTATTGATGGTGTCATCAAACACAACTCACTCTCAGGGTATTCCGGAGAATTTCTGGGCACAACCAAAGAGCCGAACTTTAGATGAGCTCCGAACTAATGAACACCACGGTTTGAGTCAGGCCGAAGCTCGCTTCCGGTTGAACCAGCACGGGACCAACGAACTCAAGCACGACCAACACGTTTCTAAATTAGAACTGCTTTTTCACCAGCTCAACAGCCCATTTGTTTATATCTTAGTTGTAGCTGCAATTATCTCTGGTTACCAAAGCCGTGTTACCGAAACGGTAGTTATCATCGCAGTAATTATTATCAATTCCGCCATCGGATTTTTTGAAGAATATCGAGCCGAAAAAACTATTAGTAAGCTACGTGGTATTTTAGCGCCCCAAGCTCGAGTTATTCGCGAATCTGTCGAACAAAAAATTCCCGCTCGTTACCTAGTGCAGGGAGATATTATTATTGTCGAAGCAGGTGATCGAGTTCCAGCCGATGCCCGGATCTTAGAAGCTCGAGGTTTACGAGTTAACCAGGCACCATTAACCGGAGAGTCTATGCCCTCTCATAAGCGAGACACGGTTATATCTGCTTCTTCTGCTTTGATCGACCGACAAAATGTCATTTATCTATCAACCCTGGTGGTGTCTGGTCAGGCCACCGCCGTGGTTGTGGCAACGGGCATGCAAAGTGAGCTAGGAACGATTGCTCGTGAGGTGATCCAAGTCAGGGAAACACCAAGTGATTTAGTAAAAAAATTACGCCAGCTCGGAAGGTTCTTAACAATCGCTTCAGTTGGCCTGGCTCTTTTAGTTCTGCTCGTTGGTTATCTCTCTGGCCGAGAGCTACTAGATACATTCCGTGTCACTTTAGCCTTACTAGTTTCGATTGTGCCAGAGGGTCTACCGATCGCCTTAACCGTAACGCTTTCAGTTGGTCTAACGAGAATCTTCCGTCACCACGCCTTAATACGTCGTCTGTCGGCGGTGGAAACTCTTGGTAGCGTGACGATAATGTGTATCGACAAAACCGGTACCTTAACCGAAGGGGAGATGATGGTGGAGCGTCTGGTTTTGCCAAGCGGACAATATCGGGTTTCGGGTCGAGGCTTTGCGTTAAGTGGTTCGTTCTACCAGGATGACGAAGCCGTTAGTGTGGCCAAACATCCTGAACTTAGCCAACTGCTTGAGCTGACCAGTCTAGCAACAATGTCGACTATCTCGAAAGAAGATCTCAAACGAGACCAAGCTAAACAATTAACGGATCCGACCGAGACAGCTTTAGCGGTCGTAGCGGCCAAAGCCGGTTACTACGCCTTTGAACGAGAAGAAGATTATCCAGAAGTCCTGGAGCTCCCGTTTGATCAAGAGCAACGTTACTCAGCCTCTATCCATCGCGTTAAAGAGCAGTACCGGGTTATAGCCAAAGGAAGTATTGAACGGATTATTGGTTTAAGCCAATACATCGATCGGGGCAAAAGACTGAGAATGACTAAAGACACCCGTGAGGCGCTAGTTAAACAGGCTGAACAATTAGCCACTCAGGGCTATCGGGTTGTGGCGCTTGGTTATACCGATCATCCCCGTAACGCCAAGCTTGGAGCGGAACTAGTAAATAATCTGACTTTTGTTGGTCTTATAGCGATGACCGACCCGATTCGACCGGAAGCCCGGGGAGTTATAGAGAAAGCCCTTTCTGCTGGAGTTAGAACCTTGATGATTACGGGGGACCATTTACTAACTGCGGCCCATATTGCCCGTAAGATTGGTTTAGATACCCAAGGCGAGATAATCCATGCTCAGGACTTAGAGCACCATGATCTAAAAGGTGTTGCTGTGATCTCCCGTGCGACGCCACGAGATAAGTTGTTGATTGTCGAGAAACTCCAACGACGAGGCGAGATAGTAGTTATGACGGGAGACGGAGTGAATGACGCTCCGGCTCTAAAAAAGGCAGATATAGGGGTGGCTATGGGTAAGAGCGGTAGCGACATTGCCATCGAGACTTCAGAGATGGTACTGCTTAACGACAACATCACTGGTATTGTAGCGGCAATTTCTGAAGGGCGGCGTATCTGGGAAAACATCAAAAAAATTGTTTACTACCTTGTTTCGACAAACTTAGGGGAGGTTATGCTGATCGTGGCGGCGCTGGCAATGAACTGGCCGTTACCAGTCCTAGTGGTCCAGATTCTTTGGTTGAACTTAGTAACGGATGGCGTTACCTCGATGGCTCTAACAGTTGAACCAGCCGAAGGAGATCTAATGAGTCGACCCCCAAGAGACCCTAAGGAATCTATCGTCAGTAGCGGTAGTTTTGGACGGATGCTGTTAGTCTCAGCTGTTATGGCAGTCGGGACCCTGTTGGTTTTCAGGCTCAATATTGATGATTTAACTTATGCTCGAACCTCTGCCTTGACGACCCTAATTTTCTTCCAACTGTTTAATCTCTTTAATAGCCGCTCAGCAATCCAATCCGTCTTTAATCTCAATTGGTCAGCAAATAAGTTGCTTGTAACAATGTTTGGTTTGGCTTCGGGGCTACACCTTATTGCCGTCTACTACCTTCCTTTGGCAGGAATATTGGGACTAACAGCCCTAAGTTTTCCAACGTTAGTGGTCTGTCTTGCAGTAGCACTGTCGATTGTATTAGTTGACGAGCTACGTAAATTGGGGCGAGTAATAGTACTATCTTGGGCTAAAACCCAAACAGTTTTTGATTAAAATGCGACAAAAAAGAATTCTTTTAGTTGAGGATAACGAAGAACTAAGACATCTCTACAAGGAGGCGTTCCACCATAACAACTTTGAAATTTTTGAAGCTAGTGATGGTTTACTGGCAATAGACGTAGCCCTATTACATATCCCAGATATTATTCTGCTTGACTTAATGTTGCCCAAACAAGGAGGGCTGGGAGCTCTTAAAATCTTTCGAACTCTACCGGAAACCAAACATATCCCAATTATTATCCTCACAGCCTTACCGAACCCTGACTATAAGGAGCAGGCCAAAGGTAGGGTTCAGGGATACTTCTTAAAAACCGAAATAACTCCCAAAGAATTAGTTGCCAAAGTCCGGGAGCTTATCGACTAAAAACTAATTTTGGGCTAAACTATCAGAGCAAGTTTACTTTGGTCCCATCGTCTAGTGGCCTAGGACGCCTGGTTCTCATCCAGGAAATCACCGGTTCGACTCCGGTTGGGACCGCAGAGAAGCCTGAAGAGGGTTTCTTGCACAGCACTAACAACAAGGAGACAGAGATGAAAGATGCCTTAACGGTGCTCTTGTCACAAACCAAGCGGCCGCTGTTAACAATCGAAGAAGAGATTCATCTAGCCTGGCTTCTACGGTCAGGCGGAGAAGGTGCCCAACAAGCACGAAAAAAACTGTTCGAACACAATATCGGCTTGGTAGCTTCTATCGCCAAGAAATTTGGACCAAGGTCTAGAGAGGACCTTATAGGAGAAGGAATATTAGGATTGGAAAGGGCGTTAGAGCACTACGATCCTAGAACAGGCTATCGGTTCTCGACCTATGCAACGTTCTGGATTATGAGAGAGATTAGAATCGCGAGAATCAACTTCTACAACGAGCGCAACGTCGCCCGGATCCCGATATATCTCATCGAAGCTCTCAGCAAGCTCGAAAAACTTATCAGGCGATCGCCAGAGCTTGAGGACGAACCAGAAGCGTTAGCGATTGAGCTTGAAATTAGCCGTGAGGGGATCGAGGATATTCTCTTTGCTCGAATGGGTGGATATATTGCCACCTCGCTTGACGACATATCCGACGATCATCCCGACACACCGCTAAAGGACCTGATTCCGGAACCGACAGTCGAGACTCGTCTCGCCGACCGCGTAACCATGCTGACAGACCTCCTGACAGATGAGGAAGTCGAGGTACTCCAGTTGTCCTGCTGTGACGGGCTCACAATGAGTCAGGTTGCATCAGAGCTCAACATCTCCGTTAACCGAGTACGAGGATGCCGAAGAAGTACGAAACGAAAGATTGAGGCGAAGTATCCAACGTTTGCCCACGTCTCTCTTGACCCTTAAGACCGCCTAACCATGGCGGTCCCTCTTTTATCTGGCGTATAGTTAGACTATGGAGGTAATTGTTTTTTGGATGGTGCCGGTAGTCTTGCTAGTAGTTTTAATTTTGCTAACCCTCCAAATTATTAAACATAATCGTAAGCAAGAGATTCATATTATTGAGCCCCTGGGATTTTTGGCTAACAGTTGGCAGGTGGCTCGGTTCGAACCTGACAGTCAAACTCTTAAACAAGTTTTTAAATTGTTAGCAACGAGCAATCTTTCTAAGGGAACACTACTAGAACAGATAATTACCTCATCTAGTAACTCGGTATCTTTAAAATCTAAAAGTAGTACCGGAACACTTGTTGAGCACCAATCTTTCGGAGCTCTATCGGAACGATTTGTCTTAGAGGCTGGTAATAAGAAGAAATCCTTTCTTATAGGGCCATTAGAGCAAATAGAGGAATTTATTGAAGACGAAAAGATTGCCAAATATCGAACCTTGTCTCAAAAAGCGACAGAAAACGGTTACTTAGCTTTAGTTATTGCTACGTCTTTTGTTCACGGGAACAAAACGAAGAAATCTAAATATCAGATTGAAGGAATGGTTATGTTGGAGCCTGTGGTAAACCAGGACTTTGTTGCCATACTCCAAGGAGCTAGCCAGAAACCGTCACGATTCCTTACTGTTTTACCAGTTGGAGTAGCGTCACATCTTTTCTCCCAGGTATTTCCAAGCAAGGCGCATTTTGACCTGAACGCTAAAGAGTTAGAGACGCTATTGCCTCCTAAGTTTGCCGAAGTCGATCTAGAAAAAGCCACTATTGTTGGTGGAGCGGATTTGATAGCTCGGCACCAAACGCTCCGAGTTTGGCAACGAGAATTTGACTGCATTGTCGTTAGTCGTAATCCCGAAGATCGAGACCTGCCTATTACCCCACGCCACGACATCTCTTAAGTAACCACTCCAAATCGGTTAGAATGCAGGAGTGGAAAAAGAAAATTTACTACCGTTGTCGGGGTTTCGAGATAACTTAGGCCCAACTAAAAGTTGGGTGATTAGTGAACTACAAAAAACTTTTCAGGAGTACGGCTACCAGGCACTAGAGACCCCGGCAATCGAACGCCAAGAGATTCTTCTTGGTAAATTAGGAGAAGAAGGGCAAAAACAACTTTATCTTTTTGAAGATAACGGGAAGCGGAAAGTTGGTTTACGGTACGACCTGACAGTACCCTTAGCTCGTTTTGTTGCCGGCAACCTTGGCCAGTTAGCCCTCCCCTTCAAGCGCTACGAGATCGGATCGAGCTGGAGAGCGGAACGACCACAAAAAGGTCGCTACCGTCAATTTACGCAGGCTGACGTAGATATTATTGGTGCTCCCGAACCATCTAGCGAACTGGAGTTGTTCTCTGTCGTTAGTTCTGCGGCCGAAAGATTGGGCCTGAAACTTACGTGCCTGATAAATGACCGCCGAGTAGTTAGCGAGATTTTCGATTCTCTCAAGATTCAAGATTCTGAGAGATCTAAGCTCCTCCAACTTTTTGATAAGAAAGATAAGTTACCAGAAGCGGAGTTTACAAGCCAATACCAAAAATTCTCTTTAACCGATGTTCAGTCACGCCAACTCTCTGCTTACTTTTTGGCTGAAGGTGAGGAAGCACTGGCATCTACGGAACACCTAATAGGTAAGTCAGAGTCTCTCACAACAGTTAAGGCCATGCTTGCTTGGGCAAAGCGTCGTGGTGTCAAAGCCGAATTTGCTCCATCGATGGTACGAGGATTAGATTACTACACCGGTACAATTTTTGAATTCAAAGCAGATAACTACGATGGCGGAACTGTTGTTGGAGGTGGTCGGTACGATTCCCTAATTGAGGGATTAACGGGACAAAAGGTACCGGCAGTAGGCCTGTCTTTTGGTGTTGATCGTTTGAGCGATTTACTCTCAGGCGAAGCTCAAACAGACACTCTTTTTATTGTCCGCTTGCCGGAAACAACCGTTGAGCTGAACAATTGGGTACGGGAGCTACGGAAAGAGGGTCGCAAAGTTGAGGTTTACTTAGATGAGACCGTTGAGTTAGGTAAACAGATTAAATACGCAGATAAACGAGGTTACAAAACAATTATTATTCCGCTTGAAGAAGCCTGGAAAAAAGGTCAAGTAGAAATTAAAAATCTTGAAACAGGCAAGCAGGAAGCGGTTAAGAGAGACGAAATAGCAAATGGCTAAGCCGGATTTCTCGGGCGACCACAAGTCGCTTTTTGAAGTTGAAGAAAAAGTTTTAAAATTTTGGGAAGAGCAAAAGATTTTCCAGAAATCCCTAGATAAGAACCCTAAGGAAAATATTTTTTCTTTTTACGATGGGCCTCCTTTTATAACAGGCATTCCGCATTACGGAACTCTTCTACCTTCAATAGCAAAAGATATTATTCCTCGTTACCAAACAATGAAGGGTAAATATGTTCGGCGTACCTGGGGATGGGACACTCATGGGCTACCTGCTGAGAACCAGGTTGAGAAACAGCTAGGCTTAAAAGTTAAAAAAGATATTGAAGAGTTAGGAGTAGATAAGTTTATTGAAGCCTGTAGAGCTTATGTTGGTGAGGTGTCTGATGCCTGGAAATGGTATATCGATCACATCGGTCGTTGGGCAGATATGGATAATGCGTACCGAACAGATTCCTTGGAATTCATGGAAACAGTTATTTGGGTTTTCAAACAACTTCACAACAAGGGTTTGATATATCGTGGTCGTCGAACTTCTCTTTACTGTCCGCGTTGTGCTACGGCCTTAAGTAAGTTTGAAGTAACGATGGATGATGATTCGTACCGGGACGTCGAAGACCCAGCCGTAACGATAGCCTTCAAGATGAATTCCGAGGATACGTATTTATTGGCCTGGACGACTACACCTTGGACGCTACCAGCCAACCTTGGTTTAGCAGTGGATGAAAAAGCCGAATACGTAAAAGTAACTGATGGTAAAAAGCAATACATTTTAGCTCACGAAGCCCTGCCTCGTTACAGTGATTGCGACTTTGAAATACTGGAAACATTTAAAGGCAAAAAACTAATTGGTCAGAAATACGAACCGCTTTACAGTTTTCTACCAACAAATCCCGAAAAAGATTTTCAAGTGTATCCAGCAGATTTTGTTTCTATGGACGAGGGAACGGGAATTGTCCATATAGCCCCAGGATTTGGAGAGGATGATACTAAACTAGGTGAAAAAGTAGGGTTATCTTTGCATGAAACAGTTGATGAAGCCGGACATTTTATTCCTGAAATTAAACCATGGGCCGGACAGTATTACAAAAAAGCAAATCCATCAATTTCGGAAGACCTTACTAAACGAGGATTGCTCTTTAAGGAGTCTACCGTTACTCACTCCTACCCACACTGCTACCGTTGTTCGACGCCACTCATATATAAAGCCCAAGTTTCTTGGTACATGTCGATCGAACCGCTACGGAAGGAGCTACTTGATAGTAACAAGAAGATTAACTGGATTCCTAAACATTTTGGTGACAAGAGATTTGCCCACAACATTACCAATGCTCCTGATTGGTCCATAAGCCGAACACGCTACTGGGGAACACCGTTACCCGTCTGGGAGACCGAAGATGGTGAAGTTTTTGTACCAGAGTCAGTCGCAGAACTAGAAAAACTTAGTGGCCAAAAGATTACAGATTTGCATCGTCCTAAGATAGACGAGGTTGTACTAACGCTATCTAACGGTAAGAAAGCACATCGGGTGAAGGAAGTTTTGGATTGTTGGTTTGAGTCTGGTTCTATGCCGTACGGGCAAGATCATTATCCTTTTGAAAACAAAGAAGAGTTCGAAACACATTTTCCAACAGATTTTATTATTGAATATACCGGACAGCTCCGAGGTTGGTTCTACTATCTCCATGTGCTATCTAATGCTCTTAAGGGAAGTATCGCTTTTAAAAATGTTGCTGTGAACGGAGTGCTGATGGGTAACGATGGCCGAAAGATGAGTAAATCTTACGGTAATTACCCAGACCCACGTGGAACAATTGAAAAATATGGTGCTGAATCTTTACGACTCTACTTTATGAGCTCAAAGATTATGGTCGGAGAAGATCTGGCTATTAGTGAAGAAGATATCCGAGAGCAATCTCGTCTCCTTAACGTCTTCCACAACTCTTTGAAATACTTTTTAACCTATGCAGGAGTTGCCGCTTGGCAAGCTGGTAAAGAAAGCAAAGCCGAAAAAACCGTTCTTGATCTCTGGATTGAAGCTCGACTTGAGGAGGCGATTAAGGAATATGTTGAAGGCTTAGACAATTTTGACTTCCAAGCCTCAACCAAAGCCGTTAGACCGTTTATTGAAGATCTCTCTACCTGGTACATCCGCCGTTCTCGAGACCGGTTTGTCCAGGGCGATGAGGCGGCTTTAGCTACACTTGGTAGCGTCTTACTTCGTTCAGCAATAGCTTTTGCCCCAACCCTACCTTTTACCAGCGAATATTTTTACCAGATGCTAGGAGGCCAAAAAGAATCTGTGCACTTAGAAAGTTACCCAGCATTTGACGAGGCAGTCCTAAAACACGAACAAGAAACAATTACAGTGATGCGAACGGTTCGTGAAGTGGCTTCTATTGCTCATATGCAACGGGCCGAGGCTAAGATGCCGTTACGCCAACCACTTCCGAGCTTAACCGTTGCGGGATCATCAGAACTTGCGAAGCGAGAAGACCTTATCGAAGTTTTACGAGACGAAGTGAATGTTGAGCGAGTTGAGTTTGGTAAAGAAACAAATATAGATACAAAACTGACTCCGGAACTCCAGATGGAAGGGCGTTACCGTGAACTAGCACGTAAACTTCAGGAAGCTCGTAAGAAAGGTGGTTTAAAAGTTGGGGAAATGGCTAGCTTCCACTACTTTACCCGTGACGATGACCTACGAGAGCTTATCGAAAAGCATTCATTGGAGCTTTCTAAAGCCGCTACACTTCGTTCAATTGAACCGATCGCCGATCAATCAGGTTTAACCAAACTTGATGGCGAGGAACTGGCCTACAAATTTAAGTAAGTTGACAACAGTAGAGCAGGTTAGGAATGATAACGGTATCTAGAGGTGACCGTCCTCTGGAAATCTAAAAGGAGGTGGAATCTCCTAAGCAAAATCTGGTAGTTTCGAGTTTGGACGTACAACGGGGTGTCACCATGATGGTGCGCCCCGACTAATTTTTAGGGCTTGACAGCACATTTTCCAGAAGAGTAGCATTACTTCGTAAGCGAGTGTGCGCACACGCTAGCTTCGGACATTCTACAGACCTTTGGGTCACAGGCTGCTTGAACGGGAGGGTAGCACATGAAAATGTGCGGCGACCGTATGAGTCATTCTGCCAAAAGAGGCCCTGTCAGGTGTGGGTGCTGATCAGATAGGGCTGGCTCGCAGGCACCAACACTGAAAACCAATGGCGTTAGCTCCACTGAGCTTTGCCATCAACGGTAGTAGGTGAACGAACGGGGTTTTACTCCCGTTGTTCCGGCAAGACCGGAAGAAAAGCGGTTTGGGCCGATCTCCTAAGCAATGCCTTAAGAAAGCACTGCTTGGCAAGCATCGTCCCAACCAGAAATCATTTCCATACTTTCAAGTTTCCGTTCTCCGGGGGCCGCGCGTAGCGCGGCCTTTCCCTTATGCATAAAAAAGCCGCCCGCTTCAGAATCCGAAGCGGGCGTCACGAGTTTCAGGGTTTTGAATGGGAGGGGGCGGGTCCCATCAAGCCAAGGCCGGTGCCATTATGCGAGCGGCCCCCGCGAGTATCTGGCGGACTCGGCCTATAAGTGTCGTAGTTACAAACGACGTTGCAACTTGCCTGGATCAGTCGGCCATCTTGCATACCGATCACAGACAGTACGGTTGTTTGGGCTCGTTGATTGACCGGAGCGTTCCAGATATATCCTCGGTCGTGACTGGCCCAGTTGAAGAAGCCCGACGAGGGCGAGAAGGTCTCGCCTGGTCCTAGCGTTACGTTCCATTCGGCATAACGTGACGGGAAGAACTCACCCGTCGGGGTGTAGGGGTCGTACCACTGCACACCAAGCCAACTACTGTCCATACCAAAGTTGTCGAACGTCAGCACCTTGAGAAGCATCGAACTGCTCGTGTTGTTGCGCACATAGGGCACGTAGTACCAGCCGTAAGAGTCGGCTTCAACGGTACTTGGTATCGTCCAGATTGATAGTTCGTTGTCGAACGTCAATCTAATTGAGTTGAACATCGAGTCGATCAGACTGGTGTCAGACTTGATGTTGAAATGTGTTGCGCTTGGCAGGTCGTAGGTATAAACCGGACCGCCAGTCAGCTCCCCAAGCTGTATGCCGTTGGCCAAGGCGCTGTCGCGCTCAACGACCCAGTCCTTACCGCCGGCAAAGAGGTGGTAGGTCACCACTCCTCGTTGGGTTGAATGGTAAGAATTGAGTTCGGTTAGAAACGCGCTGCCTGGTCGCAACTCCTCGATAGCCGGGTCGTCCACGTCCGCCGTAAAAGGCGAACAACTAAATGTACCGTTGAGCCAGAGCTTGCTGATATTGAAGGCGAAATCCGCCGTATCGGCTAGGTGGCTGCCTTTATTCGGACCAACAATCGAAACAAGGTTCCGTACTGAGGCCGTTGCGCCGAGTCGCTCTAGAGCGTAACGAGCCGTTAGTTCCCCCTGTGAGTAACCAACGAATGTCACGTTTTTGAGTTTGTCTTTGTACGGGGCTAACAACGCCGCCAGCTGGATACCAGCTTCTTTTGCTCCTTGTTTCCAAGGAGAAGCAAACGAGAAGACGTTAGAACCGCCGAGTATTACCCTTGCTCGACTACCAATGGTTTTCATCGATTGGTAGTTGTCCAAGACGCCGTGAAAGCACAGGATTGTGCCGGGATCGGCAAAGTTGGTAGTACCCTCCAGCTTTTTGATGGCGTACTCGGTGTCGGACAGGTTGTCCTTAACCAAGCCGATCACCCACTCCCAAACCTTTCCGCCTCCGCGGTCAGCAGAACGGCCTAAGGCAGCTGGTAGAGTGAAGCTGACTTTCCCGTTAGACTTAACTCGATCGAGCGGTAGCCAGACATCACCAGATTTGATTCCGGCAATGTATTCTTTACCGTCGTCGATAACCGAGATAGTAATGTCCTTCTGGGGAGTCTCACTAGAAGTTAGTTTTAAAGCTGGCTTGCCAAGAACGAAGTTCTGCTCCGGAGGTAGCTGGGGTGCTTGGGCAGTTTGGTAGAGTGCAAGGCTCGAGCCGTTGGGAAAAGTCCCTGCGGCCTCGAACTTAATACCGATCTCCCCATATGTCTTGTCAAAACCTTCGTTAGCTGCGACTGAGAAGGGGTCCGTTCGTGGCTGAAATCCTCCGCCGTTACCGGTCCCACCGCCACCACAACCAACAAGAGTGAGAGCTAGAACACCGAAAAGTGTCCAAAGTTGGAATCTCATCATACCCTCCATGTGAAAGAACCAATCCTTCACGTACTACGATTACTGTAAACAAAAAAGCGGCCGGATTGAAACTAATCAATCCGGCCCTGGAGATGGCGATGTGACTAACCGCCGATTCTGATCTTGACGCCTCGAGCTTGCATCTTGTCGAGCCAAGGCTGGATAGCCTTTCCTAGAGACAAGAGCCCGGCCTTAGCTTCGTGATCGGTTTTTGGACCACCGGAGAAAGCCGAGATAGGCGCTAGGAACAGATCCACGGCTATTCTCCAGTCAGGCGCCTTCTCGCGAGAATGGCTAAAGATACGCTCTTGCTTCAGGGCGAACTCGGAGCTGGCTACGTCAACGATCCAGAGATCGACCGTGGCGTCTGCTCGGGTTTTCGGTCCGAGACCCTGCCAGTCGGAGCGAACGTTATAGCGACAACGAGAAACCACTACGTAGTCGGCGCCCAGCTTTTGACCGAGCTTGACCAGGTTGGCAGGATCTGGTAGCTCGAAAGCCGCGGTATCGAACACAGCGCCTTTCAGCTCCCGCCAGGCAAAGTTGACCACGGGACCAAGCCGTTCCATGCCAAGCCGCTCGAAGGCTCCGTACAGGGCTTTCTCGTAAGGCTCGCGAGCTGACTGGGTGTACTCCCTTTCGCCCTTGTCGTTCTCTTGGAACATCAAGGGTAGGAACGCCACCTTTGGTTGCTTGGCCGCAGTTCCTGTTGCGGACACACCAATCTTCTGCGCGCTGAGAATTGAAGCTAATGCTCCCATTATGGCGAGCATGAGAAACAACTTCTTCATGTCAATCTACTCCTCCCCCGATTGGGGTTTTGCGAGGTTATTATACTGAAAAGCTGGTAAAGAATGAATAGTTTCAACAAAAAGAGCGCGTCAGCAGGGGGTCTGCTAACGCGCTCGGGTCGAAGTGGGAGCTCAGGTCTTCTTAACGGGGTAGGACTCAAGCCACTTCTTCAGGATGTCGTTGATGGTGTTTCGCACCGCCACGACTTGACGCTCGCTTCCCTTGCCGGGCACGAAGCCACCACCTGTCGACTTGCCTTGGAGCTTTACGGCATTGAAGATCGCTTCCTGCTTGTTGGCATCGACCAATGTGAGCTTCACGGTTGCGAAGCCGTTCGTACGCGAGGTGAGAATCGTGGTATTCGTTGTCTGCTTGCTTTCCACGATGACGACGAAGAAGACGAGGGTCGCCCCACATTCGTTGCCGACCTTGAAGAGGTTAGCCCGAGTGCGCTGTTCGTCGTCGTTGAAATCGATCCCCAGCTTGGCGATTGCCTTGTTGACATCTTCGCCGTTGACGAGGACGAAGCCGCGAGTTGCAAGCGTTTCGACGAGGTACTTGGTACCCTCGGCCTTCTGCTTATCCTTCAGCTCCTGCCACGGATCAGCGGAGTCGTTGATGATTGGCACAAGCGCAACCTTGGTTGTCGCCGGATCGTAGTTCTGGGCTGACACGGCCGCAATGGCCATCAGCGCGATGACGATAAACACCAGGAGCTTGCCTAGGTTTTTCATGAGCATCCCTCCATGAGATGAGATTTGGAACGGTTGAATTGTAGTGGAATTAAGAGAAAAGATCAATACGAGGATACGGAGACTGGTTAGACGGACTTGCAATACAATATGGAGGGAGTAATATATTTATCATGATCCAGTTAGCAGTTACAAATTGGCGCCGTCATTTTAGCGCTTTTCAGGGAGCGACTGCTGATTTTGATTTGGACTAAAAAACTAAACTAAAAAATCGAAAGTAGCCGCCGCTCTCTGGGAGCGGCTTTTTGGTAGTAGGGCCAAAAGTACTCGCACGTTAGTAAATGGAGTCGATAATTATGAACACGCCGACACTTATGGGTTATTCTCTCCGCACGATGGGGATACCCAAGGAGCTAATTAGTTGGTGGACGTTCCAGATGGGACGAGAACCACATATGTTAGGAGAAAGCGCAGAACGGGTGATTGAGACAATTGAGTATGCATATTTCTTCTTCGACGATAATGTGCCAATCGCAGCGTCGGGTCTCTTCGGGGCAAGATCTAAAACAAAAGAGTGTCTTCGCTTCGAAGGAACTCGTGTCGTTGAAGTTGGGTCGAGCGTCGTTGAGCCAACGTATCGAGGACGCGGGCTTGGCAAAAGAGTCATGAAGGAATGTGTAGAAAAGGCTTGGGAAAGAGAACTACTGCCTGTAGGAGTGTCTTCCAACCCAATCGTACACCATATCTTCGAAAGCTTTGGCGGGTTGTCGATGGATGACGATCAGCGGTATCAAGAGCTACGTCAACAGCTTTGTTTGTGCGAGCAGGTGTCACCTGATTGCAGGTTGTGTCCGCTTGCCGAACGCGGTGGCTGGATTTTCTTCCCCCACGCGCGTCAGCGCCGTGAATATTCAGATTTTCACGGTCTCTGACTAATACAAGCTCCGGTCTGGTGAGGAGACTCATCAGACCGGAGATTAACTAGAAAAGGAAAATTATGAAAAAATCAATAATAGAAGTTAAGGGATCCAAACCGGGTGCAACACTAGCCATTTTTGCGGGTATTCACGGCAATGAGAAAGCGGGAGTAATAGCTTTGGAGCAAGTCGTTAGCGAGATAAAGATAGAAGCCGGGAAGGCGTATTTCGTATTTGCTAACCCACCGGCAATAAAAGCCGACGTTAGATTCGTTAAGAAAAATCTGAACCGGTTGTTCTTATCTACTAATAAGGGGAGATCGTGGGAAGATAAGCGAGCACGAGAATTGATGCAGCTTTTGGATTCTTGTGATGCTTTGCTTGATCTACACGGCTACAACAGTCCGGAAGATACGCCGTTTGTGATTACAGGCGGCCCTGGGTTAGAAGTAGCTAAGATCTTTGACGTAGATAAGGTTGTAACTGGAATAGATCAGATCGTTCCAGGAGGCACCGATGGCTACATGCTTAATTGCGGTAAGGTTGGGGTCTGTCTAGAGTGTGGCTCAAACTTGAATCCAAAAAAGTATGTTGGAATGGCGAAGGGTTCAATCCGCAAGTTCTTGAGCTACTACAAGCTTACGAGCTCAAGGGTAGAAACCACACGTTCCTCCCAGCAGGTTCTGAGGGTTGTGAAGATGGTGAAAAAACAAACAGAACTCTTTGCCTTCGACAAGCCCTACAAGAACTTTGATGCTCTTGAACCAAACTGTGTATTTGCAACAGATGGGGACACTCAATATGTTGCAAAGGAAAACCAATTCATAATCTTCCCACATGAGAATGAGAAAATTGGCCAAGATGTATTTACGATAATTCGACGAGGGTAGCGATAACCCATTGACGACATGCCCGTTCGAGCGTAGACTTTTAGCCATACTAGCTAGTCTTTGGCGAGTGTAGCTCGCCGCCGATCTATGCTAGGAGGTACATAGACATGACAAAAAAGAAACATGAACTCAACGATCCGAAGAACGACCGACGTATCATCAAGCTTTGCGGCGTGCAAGGCTGCTGCCCTGAACTCCGATTCGAAAAGGATGAAGTTCACATTTCCGATGACTTCGGCGGCACCGTCAAGATGACGGCGGTGCAGTTCGAAGACCTCAAGAACAAGATTCGCGCTGGCGAGCTCGACGTCTGAAGCTCTTCAGCACAAGCGATGCCCGTGGCCCAGTGACTTCTCTGGGCCGCTTTTTTAAGGACAACAAGACAATGGAAGATCCCCAATTCTCTCGATTCTTAGAGTGTTGCATACGTGGAGATTTGGTAGCAGTCTACCATCGTCTCCACCCGACACCGCTCTACCTATCTTCTACCGAGTGGGAGAGTACCCGTACTCGACCGCTCAGTTCCTTTTCTCCTGACTTAGCCAACGAGTTTCTTAGACGAGGACTCATTGCAACTCAGAGCGAAGACGAACAAGACCTTCTCAACACTCAGTCGATGCTAAAAAGGCAATTGGCACGTCCAACCATCCTGTACTTAATGATGGCGCAACATTGCAACTTTGAGTGCACGTACTGTCCCATCCCGGAGCTAGCAAAGAAATACGGACCCAGGCTCCTGACGATACGGGATGCAAAAGCTGGGATAGACTTGTGGGCAAAGCAGCTGAGAGGCTGGGAAGATGACGGCGATGAATTCTTTGCCATATTCTACGGTGGAGAACCGTTGCTCAACAAGAAAACTCTACGCTCTGCCGCTACATATATACGCCAGCTCCAGCAGATCGGTAAACTGCCTAGGGAACGGATACGTCTGCTTCTCTCAACAAATGGCTCTTTGCTTGACGCAGAGATGGCAAGGTTCTGCCGTGATGAGGAAATCGCAGTTGTGGTTGGAATTGACGGCATCGACGGGACCAACGACCTAACGAGGGTGGATAGGCTTGGGCAAAGTACTTTTGCCCGAATCAAGGAGGCTTTTGTGCTTCTTTCCGACCACGGTGTCCCTTCCTTCGCATCGGTAACAGTTACGCCTGGTAACCTCGACGAACTTGGTGAGCTCTCGTCATTTCTCCGTTCCGTTGGAGTGGAGAAGGTTGGTCTCAACTTCTTGAAGGGACGAGCCCTAGTACAGATGCTAGGTGGCGAGTCACCTGAATCTTTCTATCGCCGCTCATCTCGGGTCATGATCCAGCTCTTTCTCAGCCTGAGTGAACCCAGTTTCGAGTATCAGATAGAAAAGAAGCGATTGGCCTTCTGTGAAGGACGGTTCTTTCCACCCGATTGCACCTGTTATGGTAACCAGGTAGTGATACAGGCGGATGGACGGGTAACAAACTGCCCGTTTCACCGTCACGATCAGGGCCACGTCAGGGCGTTACCGGCGGATTTCAGAATTGCGGAAACGCAAATCGTCCAGAATTGGCAAAAGCGTATTCTCGATCTCGAGGGCAGCAATCGCTCATTTCACGGACAGGCTCTCTCCGGAGGAGGGTGTGCGTGGAGTTCTCTAGAGCAAAACGGGAACTGTCTTGCGCCAGACCTGGCGAGTCAAATATTCACAGAGGAGGTATTCGATGAGCTCATCTGGACTAGCTACACAGAAGGTGCCTAAGCTTGGCATCATCGGCGGCTCAGGTCTGTGTACTTTCCCCGAATTAGGAGCCGTGGAAAGAGTCCGACCCGAAACCAAATACGGGCTACCGTCTGACGACATACTTATTGGTCAAGTGGCGGGTCAGGCAGTTGCCTTTCTTCCTCGTCACGGGAGCCGACACGACCTACCCCCACACCACGTACCATATCTAGCGAACTTAACGGCCCTAAAGGAGGTGGGAGTTGAGTTCGTAATTGCAACCTGCATCGTAGGGAGCTTGAAACGTGAGATTCCTCCGGGGAGTCTTGTTACTCCCGACCAGTTCGTTAACTTAACGTGGGGACGAGACGACTCGTTCGCACCTGGTGGTTCTTTCATGCATCTAGCAATGGGGGAACCGTATTGCGACACGCTTAGACGTCTAATAGCTAAAGTAGCTGAAGATATAGGCGAGGTCGTGATGCCCAGAGCGACGGTAGCAGTTATCCAGGGGCCAAGATTCTCGACATTTGCCGAGAGTCGGTGGCTTTCGAGTAACGGTTGGGACTTGGTCAACATGACCCAGTACCCAGAGTGTTACTTTGCTAAAGAGCTGGGTCTCTGCTACGCCAGCATTGCAGCCGTGACAGACTACGATGTAGGCCTGCATGAATCCCTGATCATTGACCCGGCCAATATGGGTCCAGTGTTGAAGGTTTTCAGACGCAACGTTGAACGCACGAAGGCATTACTACTCTCTCTAGCCGGGTCGTATCAGCCGGAGATAGATTGCGGATGTGCCCGAAATTTGGTTCGAACGTATTACGAACAGGCTTGAGCCAATCCTCCCGAGATCGCATTTCGGGAGGATTTTTGTGTCTCACCATTGATACTTCATAAAATCGCTGTTAGAATTCAACCAGCTCATTAACAGTTGTATAATCACTGGGACGAGAAGGAGAACTTATGTTAAGGGTAACCAATCTAAATAAGAACTATGGACCGCAAACGGTTCTAGAAAACATTGACCTTACCCTTTCACGAGGGCAGAAGGTTGCGTTAGTCGGCTCCAATGGAGCTGGCAAAACCACGTTGCTGAAAATCATCGCCGGGCTAGAGGAACCCGATGGTGGAAGAATCGAATTCGAAAAAGGTGCTATGATCGGCTACTTACCACAAGACACAAGTCTGTCAGGTAGCCAAACTGTTGCCGCGTACCTTGAAGAGGTTACCGGCATAGCTGCATTGGAACGAAGGATGGGTGAGTTAAGTAATGAGCTTGCTGATCCGCAGGTCAAGAAAGACTATGACGACGTAGTTGACCAATACGAACGACTCGATGGTTACACGTTTTCGCACCGCATGGAGACGATTCTACTCGGATTTGATCTTGGTAAGGAACTAGTCGAGAGACCGTTAGATCAACTCAGTAGTGGCCAGAAGAGCAAGGTCTTTTTAGCGGGCATCCTTCTGCGCGGCGTTGACTTGTTGCTACTTGACGAGCCGACCAACAACATCGATCTTCCAACCCTCATATGGCTGGAGGACTTTCTGATGCGATCCCAGGCAGCGTGCTTGATCGTATCTCACGACAGACGTTTCCTGGACAGGATAGTCAAAAGAGTCTTTGAGCTAGATCCTCAGACACGCTCAATCAATGTTTCAAACGGCAAATACAGCGACTATTTGGATCTCAAAGTGAAGAATCTAGAGAGACAAAAGGAGCAATACCGTTTGCAGCAAGATGAGATCGAACGTCTTGAGGCCCAAGCCAGAACCAAACGTGTCGAGGCGGAAAAGGGTTCGAAATGGATGGGCTCCGACAACGACAAATTTCTTCGCGGTTTCAAGCGAGACCGGGCTGGCAAGTCGTCCAAGGTAGCTAAGTCCATAGAGAAGCGGATCGAGCAAATGGACAAAGTCGATCGTCCGATCGAGAAAGACATTCTATCGATCAAACTCAATGCAGCCGACGTATACGGTTCGACCACCGTGAAGCTGACCGAGGTGACAGCTGGCTATGACGGGTTCAGTATTGGCCCAATGTCGCTGGAAGTCCGTCTCGGAAATAGGGTTGCTATTATGGGGCCAAATGGTGCCGGTAAATCCACCTTACTCAAGGTGGTGACCGGTGAACTGACTCCTCTGAGCGGGACTGTTGAGGTTGGCTCCGGAGTGAGGACGGGTAACATGATGCAAGAGCATCAAACCCTACCACGGGACTTGTCGCCGCTGAGCTACCTAATGGAACAGGCAGGATTGGATCTTTCATCTGCCTATTCCAAGTTGGCACAGTTCGGTATCGATGAAATCTCATCTAGAGGAACCATCGCCGAACTTAGCCCCGGTGGTCGCGCTCGTCTTATCCTGGCGCACTTTTCGGCAGTCTCGATTAACACGCTGGTTCTTGACGAACCCACCAACCATCTTGACCTCGAGGCCCTCGAAGCCTTAGAGCAAACAATCTCATCTTACGAGGGGTCTGTGATCCTCGTATCCCACGATCGTTTCTTTCTTGAAAAAACGAACGTAGACTCGGCCTACTTGCTCACTGAAGGCATATTGCGCAAGGTTACATATACTGAGTACCTGGCCCAAGCCGAACAGCGAGCCCGACGATTGTTGAAGATGTTTTGAGCCTACCCTTGCTGGTAGGCTTTTTATAACCCAGGCCTTGGGATGCCGAAGTGTCAGGATTGCGATTGTATAGCTGGCTTAAGCCTCTCGGCTACTAGCTCCCAGACGTGAATAAAGCGGTGGTTACCATATTGCTTCATTTGCTCCAGGTAATTCTGATAGTTACATTCAGTTTTTAGGTAAACTCCCAGATTTTCGTTGATGCTACTGATATAGGCCAGGGTTTGTTTGCACGATTCAGATTCCGCAAAGACTTTTTTGAATTCACTTTCGTCTTGGCAATTGTTCTTTATGACGATTGAGCCTAGGATAAGATCTCTAGTAAGAGACGGGGGACCTAGATTACCAGTTGCAATAATAGACTCTCCACGAGAGGCTTCTTCCATTCTCTCAAGTAGAGAATCTCTAATAGCAGCGTCTTCTTTATCTTGGGTAATAATGGTCTGGTTCAAGGCGTTGATTACATCATAGGATAGCGGGAGTTTCTCCCCATCTTTTTTTCTGATAACAGAAAGAACTTTTTCTGCGATCCTTTGAGCTGTAGAGAAGCCCATAAACCTCGTAAGGAGTGCAAGCTCGTTATATGTATAGTTACCACTCTCGCCACCCCTTAGGGTAACTGTATGCCACCCTTCTGCTGAAGAAGAATGCATTTCACTGTCGAAGATTGCTAGTCCCGGCTTGATTTCACAAACCCTGACATCCTTATCTCCAAATGATCTTGAAAGGAGTGTTAACATTGACGTCCCAATTCCAGCAAACGCAGCCTTGTTAATAATCGGAAGATTTTCGAGCCTTTCCCCGTGAGTAAAGGGAATATCCAAACCCAGACCTCCTGATCCAGTAGTACCAATCTGGATGTATTGGATAGGTGGATCAAGCTGTTTAAGAGTCTTGTAAAGCTCAAGGTAGAACGCGATTAATTTTGAGTAATTCTGCGCGGGTGAACCAGAAAAGATTGTGGCAATGTTAATACAGTTGACAATGACGTCCGGTTTCAGAGAGACGATAAGCTCAAGGGTTGCCGGGTCAGTAATGTCGGTCTTTTTATAAGGTATGTTAGTAGATGATTGCGGTGATATATCGAGCGAAGTTACTTGGTAGTCCTGAGCCATCCTTAAGGCAACTTCTCTACCGATCAAACCATTACCACCGAGAACAAGTGCAATTCCTTTCTTCATAAGCTCGAGTATATTCTTTGGCAGTCTCTTGGGGAATGGTGTATGATTTCTTCGGATGGAACTCCGTATTAGAAAGAGATCGGCGGCAGAATACTACGAAAATTTTTTGTCGTGGGATGTTGAAAGGCAAGCAGCCGAACTTACTCATAGAACTCCTGAGTTTTGGGAGAGAATAGGTGGAGAAAAAGCGCTAGAAACTTTTCATGATGCGGCGGAAAAGGTACCAGCTTACAAGAAATTCCTGGCTGAGAATGGTATTGACCATCGGGAGGTTGTTTCTCTCGATGATTTTAAAAAAGTACCACCAGTTAATAAGGAAAACTACCTGCGTCGCTACCCCTTACACGAATTATGCTGGGACGGTGCGTTAACCAAAATGAACGTTATCTCAGTTAGCTCTGGGACTAGCGGTAAACCCTTCTTCTGGCCCAGAGACATCTGGCAGGAACATGAGGTCGATCACTACTATGAGCTGACACTGAGATACTTATTTGGGGCACACGAAAAGAAGACCCTAATATTAGTTGCTTTTGCTATGGGGATGTATATAGCTGGCCCATTTACCTTTGCGTCATGCTTAAGAATTGCAGAGAAGGGTTATCCGATTTCTATTGCAACTCCAAGCAATGACATCGAAGCCATTCTTAAGGTGGTTCAAGATCTTTCCGGAGAGTTTGACCAGGTTATTATTGGCGGATACCCACCACTAGTCAGAGACATTATTGATTCTGGGGTGAGAGCGGGAATCGACTGGAAAGAAAAGAATACCAAGTTATTCTTTGGAGGAGAGAGTTTTAGCGAAAAATGGCGTAACTATATACTTTCACTAATCAATGGCGGAAGCTCACTAGACTCGGCTGTAAATATGTACGGAACCGCTGACGCAGCACTGCTTGGGATCGAAACTCCCACATCTATTTCGCTTCGAAAAGTAGCTGCAGCAGACCCAAAATCACTCAAGGAGATTTTTAATAGCGAACGGTTGCCGTCGGTACTCTCCTACAACCCACTGCTTAACTATTTCGAAACTACCGAATCGGGAAATCTACTCTTCACCTCTTCTTCTGGCGTACCCCTCATCCGTTACAGCATTGGTGATGTTGGCGGGACTGTCTCGTATGATAATGCAATGAGAGTAGTCTCGGAGAATAGTGACCTCTTCCAAGAATACGAGAAGCGAGACATAGACTGGAAACTGCCTCTTGTTTACCTATTCGGTAGAGACGACTTTACCGTCGTCCTTTATGGCGCCAATGTCTACCCGGAAAATATAAAAGAAGCTCTTGACGACCCTAGAATTAATCATTTGGTGAGTGGGAAGTTTATTCTCAGCAAGGGAGATCGACGCGATCTTTCCCCATACCTAGATCTGAAGATCGAGATGGCTCAAGGCATCAAGCCCGAAAGGTCTATGGTCAATCTCATAAAGAGGGCTGTGGTAGAAACTATAAGGAGCCATAACTCTGAATACAACTTTATCCACGAGACTATAAAGAAAAAGGCCGAACCACGGATCAGGTTGGAAGAGTATGGTAGCAAGGACTTCAAATTCGGCATCAAACACCGTTGGGTCAATGCTTAAGAACAACTCCCGAAGGGATGCTTCTGATTATCTTCCCGGGCTCTTTAGGGATCCTGCCGATCCTAATCTACTAAGTCTTAAAGATGACCCGAATATTGAACAGGTCGATACTCTTTCTCATGCCATCAACGAGCTTTTCGACATAGAACATCCTTGGCTAAAACCAGGTAACCCAGTATACGATCGAACCAGAGAATCTTTTATTGATAGGCGGGCAAGGGACCTAGATCTGAGCAAGCAAGGAGTTTGGGTCTACTACCCATGGGCTAGCAAGCTCGTCCATATTCCTGAGGAGAGCGTCTTCGTTCGTCTCAGGGGCTCGAGAAACCGTAATCTGGTAACTGAAAAAGAACAAAAAGTTATCCAGTCTAAGAAGGTTGGTATTGCGGGAATGAGTGTCGGCTCGAATATACTAAACGCTCTAGTTCTCACTAATGGGCCCCGACACTTAAAAATAGCTGATTTTGATGAAATCTCTATTCCAAATTTGAATCGGATTATGGCACCAATTCACGCTGTTGGGCTCAATAAGGCTACTTTTTTTGCCAGGAAATCGTTTGAGGTTGATCCTTATCTGAATATTGACGTTTTCAATCACGGATTAGCCACAAAAGATTTCGACCAATTCTTTAAGCAGCCAAAACTAGACCTGTTTATCGAAGAAATGGACAACCCTTATCTTAAGATCCAATCACGAAAAGTCGCTCGAGCAGAGCGAATCCCTGTAATTATGGCGGCCGACAACGGTGACGGTGTGTTGATAGACGTCGAAAGATTTGACCTCGAGCCAGAAAGCCCGTTATTCCACGGCTGGTTGGACGATATGGATCTCGACAACATATCCGAGAACCTTAGCTTCTCCCAAAAACTAACTATCATTGCTAATATGGTTCGTCTAGAGCAAGCAACGCCGCGAGCTCAAAACTCACTCGAAGAGGTGGGAACGGTGCTAAACACATGGCCCCAATTGGGCACCGCCGCTCTACTGGCTGGGGTCGCGCTGACCTTTGTTACTCGCAGGATACTATTGGGGCAGCCGATGCCATCCGGGCGCTACTCAATAGGCCTTGAAGAACATTTAGTACCTAACCACAATTCTTCCTCTGAGGTCTCGGCACGGAAGAACCACACCAACCATATAATGAGCAATTTCCGTTCCTTCCAGCACTTTATAGAAGAAATCGGAAAAATAAAATGAATATTAGCTCGAATGTTTGGGACATTAAACCACGAGATTTTCCTGCAAAAGCTATCAACGCAGATAAGATCTCCTATTTACTCAGATACGCAATCTTGGCACCTTCGGCACACAATGTTCAGCCCTGGCAATGCAAGATTGTTAATAACGGAGCAGAGATTCATCGTCATCCGACCAGAGCTCTTGACGTCTCAGACCCAACAAAAAGGCAGACAACCATTTCGTTGGGTGCCTTCGTCTGTAACTTCGTTACTGCTGCTAGTGCTTTTGGCATAAAATCCCAAACTGATTGGTTTGAATCGGGAGGCGAGGGGGGAATGGTAGCGAAAGTTGCACTTTCGGGATTAGAAAACGCTCAACTCGAGCCTAAAAGAGCCCAAGACTTAGAAAATATTATTGGGAGACGGGTTAACCGAACGGAGTATTCTGCGAAGAAGATTGATCGGGCAACGCAGGACAGCATCTTACAACTAAATGCAGATCCAGATCTACAGATACATTTGGAGGCAGATACAAACGCAATAGATAAATTGGCACAGGTAGTTGAGACTGGTACTAAATTCGCTTTCAGTAATCCAGCCTTCAGGCTAGAACTTTCTGGATATGTTACGCCTAACAATAGTAGCCGCAGAGATGGAATTCCTGGTTATACCGCTAATCTAAATCTTATCTCATCCCATTTTCTTCCATGGCTAATGAAGAGAGTTGACATTGGCTCCCCCCAGGCAAGTAAGGAGGGGCGGATGATAAGGAATTGTTCTCATGTATTAACAATTTCGAGTTCAACTGATAACGAGCTAGCTTGGCTAAATTCCGGATTCTTGTTTGAAAAAGTTGCTCTATTTTTAACAGAGAGGGGAATATCTATCAGTTTGTCTGGCGCAGCCATAGAACCACCACTTGCTCCTAATGTCGTCCAGAAAATTATAAAAACAGATTTCAGGCCACAGATCCTGTGTCGTTTAGGATATTCCAACAAGCTACCGCGCCACTCCCCTAGATATCCCGTAACTGATATATTGTTGAAGTAAGGAGGGAAACTGCTCGAATTGAGCATATTGGTTGTAAGTGCTCTTGCTAATTTGGTTCTGGCTTTACTGACGTATCACGGTAATCCCAAAAGCCACACAAATAGACTTTTTGCCACGGTGGTGGTGATTACGATCTTTTGGCTTTTCGCAAACTATATAGAGTTCAGCTCAACAACAGAAGGACTCGCTTTGATCTCTGTAAGAATTGTTATGTTTTTTGCTACTGCTCAAATTTACAGTTTATTTTTACTAGTACACACCTTCCCGGGCGAGAAAATTACTCTAAGAAGGCCAATCTTATTTATCACGCTAATTTATACAATTTTTGTAATGCTCGTCACTCTTTCGCCCTACCTATTTACGTCCATAAAGAGCTTTGATCCAATACCAAACCCAACTGCAGGTCCGGGTATGATATTCTTTGCGCTTCTAGTGCTAGGGATATTTGGTAGCACAATAATTATTTTAATAAAAAAGACTTTTCGGGCGTCGGGCATATTAAAAACTCAGCTTTTCTACCTATCGCTTGGGATAATTTCAACTTTTGGCCTAATAGCTATTAGCAATTTTCTTTTGGTGCTAGTGTTCAATAACACAACGCTACTTCCCTACACGCCTCTGTACACTCTTATACTGGTTGGGACAACAACGTATGCTATCGCCAAACACGGGCTATTCAACGTTAAAGTTGTTCTTGCGGGAGTAGCCGCTGTCGCCATCATCTTTATCAACCTACTGCAGGTATTTTCTGCTGAAAATTCCAGCCAACTTATCTTCCGATTGATCGTTTTGGTTTTGATTACCATATTTAGCTATCTGTTCTTCCGTTCAGTTCAAACTGAGGTAAAGAGACGCGAGGAGGTTGAAGTATTGGCCAAGGAGAAAACAGCAGCATTGGGTGAGATTGAAGAACGTAATAAAAACCTAGCAACGCTACAGCGAATTTCCGACATCGTTCTAAACGAAAGTGAGATGAAGATAATGGCGCAGAAGATTTTGGATGAGATACCAAAACAACTAGAATCGTGCGCAGGGGCAATGCTTTCAGTTGTTAAAGACAGCCAGTTAGTAGCATACGCACTGTCACAACATCAGTTCTCCGCTAAGATACTATCCTTGGTTGGAGGTGATTTAGAAAAATACAGCTTCCCAGTTAAAAAAGATTTTAACTTAAGCCACACGGTACTGGTAGACAAAGAACCTCATGATTCAGATTCTTTGAGTGATTTTATTAGTCCACCAATTTCTAAAGCAGTTGCCTTAACAATTCAAAAAATGATTGGTGCCAGACATATCGAAGCATTCCCACTTTATGCTGGAGGTGAACCGTTCGGAGTAATGATGTTTGTTTTCACGGAATCTAAAGATCAAGTTCACGAACAAAACCATTCAATTGCTAAAGCAATCTCTGATGATATGTCTCTTGCTATTCAGAGAGCTCAAGCCTACACAAAGCTTAAAGAAGCTAATGCGTATTTAGCTGACCTAGACAAACTTAAAGACGAATTCATATCTATGGCCTCCCACGAGCTAAATACGCCTCTAGCGGCCATTGAGGGCTACCTATCTATGGTTCTAGATGAAGGGTTAGGTAAGGTAGATCCCAAGGCCAAGGAATATTTAAACCGTGCTTATGATTCTAGTAAACGTTTAGCGGAATTAATCTTAGATCTTCTTAATGTATCTCGTATTGAACAGGGTAGATTAAAGATGAAGTTTACTAAGACTAATTTTGCTTCCCTAGTTGATTCCGTTATCAAAGAATTACAGCTTAAGGCAGATACGAAGAAGTTATATCTAAAACTTGAAACATCTAAGACCGAACTTCCCGAAACTTTCTGTGACCCAGACCGAATCCGTGAAGTTTTTGTTAACCTAATCGGTAACTCAATTAAATTCACAGACAAAGGTGGTATTACGGTTAAGCTATCTAAACCAGACGACCACATTCGAGCAGAAGTAGTAGATACCGGTCGAGGTATTGCCGAAGCCGACCAGAAGTTATTATTCCAGAAGTTCTCCCAAGTAAAGCGTGAAATAGACGAACACCAAGGAACCGGATTGGGTCTGTATATCAGTAAAAACTTTGTGGAGTTACATAAAGGTCGTATTGGTGTCACCTCAGAACAAGGCAAGGGAGCAACATTCTTCTTTGAGATTCCAATTATGAAATCTGCACCAAAAGAAGTAGCTGGGGCGATGCTGGATAAACCAGTAAACGCTGCCCAAATTGAAAGCGGTCCAAAAGGTGTACCAGCAATAGTGGCCGAGTCGAGCAAGGTGAAAGTGTAAAGGGGTCTTGACAAAGTATTTAGTCCATATAATAATTGTATGTAATGAATACAAAGATTGTTAATTTATCTTTACCAAAGAACCTACTTGATATGGTTGATGAAGCGGCCAAGGCGGAGTATCGAACTCGAAGCGAGTTAGTCCGGGAAGCCCTACGACAGTACGTTGGAAGAGAAAAGTTCTCAAAACTGACAACCTCACTTAGGGAGTTCGCTGCCCAGCAAGGGTTTAAGCCCGAGGATGTGAACAGGCTGATTAAAGAGTACAGAGCAGAAAAAGCTAGTTAATGAAGGTTGTACTCGACACAAACATTATTGTGTCGGGGTTGTTGTTCGGAGGTAAACCCCTCCAGATCCTTGAAGGGGTCGTCGACGGTAAAATTGAGGTGTATACCTCAGAAGTGTTAATGGATGAATGTTTGCGTATTTTGGAAATGAAATTCGGACTATCCAGAGATCGTTTAACGGAGACAGAAGAATCGTTGAGGGAGAACTTTAAAATCGTGCGTCCACAGACAACCGTTAAAATAGCTCGTGATACAGACGATGATGCTGTTCTAGCGGTTGCGCTTGAAGTTGGTGCAGACTTTCTAGTATCGGGTGATAATGACTTGTTAGTATTGAAGCACATTGCCAATATCCCTATCGTTGATCCCGGACAGTTCCTGAGTCAACTTACTCAAAGGTAACCTAAGAGGATTTCCGGAAGATACTATCGATCATCTGCTCTAAGGGAACAGACTCCATATGAATATCAATCAGGTTTTTACCTTTGTTTAGCCCTTCAACAAGTGAGACAACATTATCCTCCGGTACTTTAATTAGGAAGTTACCGTTATCGTGCTCAAGAATCTTGCCGTATTTTTCCAGCTCTTCTTTGGGCGGGCCGTTCTCAAAAACTAGTCGAACATAGCGCTCTTTCTGGTACTGTGCAGTTAGCGCCTCGATCGAATCATCGTAGACTTTAACGCCGTGATTAATAACAATAACTCGATCACAGACATGCTCTATATCATCCATATCGTGGCTGGTCAGAACGAGAGTGACGTTGTTCTCTTTCTGGACTTTACGCAAAAAAGTCCGGATGTTCTTCCTGGCAGTAATATCTAGGCCAATAGTTGGCTCATCTAGGAAGAGAACTTCGGGATTGTGGAGGATGGCGCCGATCAGTTCGACCTTCATTCGCTCACCTAACGAGAGGCGACGAAGTTGCGTCTTAAGATGCTCTTGAACATCGAGTAACTCCGTCAGCTCCTTGAGTCGCGTTTTGTAGGCCTCGTCAGGAATTCGGTAGATGTTCTTTAAGAGCCAAAAACTCTGCTCAGGTGTAAGATCCCAACTCAGGCCGGATTTGTTACCCATCACCAAGCCGATCCGACGTAAAAATGAGTGGTCTCGCCCGAACGGGTTATAGCCAAGGACCTCAACGGTTCCGGCAGTTGGGTGGATTAGTCCGGTCAGCATCTTGGTTGTAGTGGTTTTCCCGGCACCGTTTGGTCCTAAGAAAGCGACAGATTCGCCCCTCTGGACGCTAAAAGTTATATCGTTGACAGCCTTTACCTCTCGTTTTTTTGGATTAAACAGACCCGTAATCAGATTATTGTTCTGACGCAGGGTAAATGTTTTGGTTAAATTTTGGACTTTAATTACACTTTCCATTTTTATGACGAGGCCGAAGTATAGTTTTTTAGAGCCATCTTCCATCCCCATAGCCTGAGTAACATGAGCACTATCGTAACAAATAGCGCGATAACCAGCATAACGCTGGCGTTTGTTTTACCGAGCACTACAGAGGTAGGGATGGCAGCAGCGAATAGGACGGGTAAAAAATAGGTTAAGGAGAATTTGAGAAGTCTCGGGAAGCCTTCGTAAGGCAGGTCGAAGTCAGATATGCCGTAGATTAAGCTGGATATCTCGGCGGATTCACCGAGCCAAAAAACAGGGATGGTTAGAAGAAACTGAATGCAATGAAAGATAATGATGCTTAGAAGAAAGATAATAACCCCCGCTAGAACAGGCCAGAAACTAAGATGTAGTGCCGGCCAATTAATTGTAAGGGCGATGATGAACATTGGAAGAC
Organism: Candidatus Berkelbacteria bacterium; assembly: GCA_030650195.1. Taxonomy (GTDB): domain Bacteria; phylum Patescibacteriota; class UBA1384; order 2-12-FULL-50-11; family 2-12-FULL-50-11; genus JANLIQ01. The sequence goes on from JAUSEP010000086.1 coordinate 35,864, forward strand.
CTGATTCTTTGGCTAGCCCTAAGAGGCTGATACTTCTGGTTGAAACGTAAAAAAGCAAAGGCATTGGCTTGGTTAGTAATAGATCGAGATTACCTCGATTGACGTCAAGTCGGAGCTGATCGAGACTGTCGTAGCACCACGTATAAAGCACAAAGAAGGTGACTGTTCCAGCAAAGATAAAGAAAAGAATCTCATTGTGGTTATAACCTGCTACTGTCTGAACTTTGCCGTAAATAACGCCTATAAACAACAGGTAGGTAAGAGCGTAGGTGACTGCCGATAAGACGCTAAAAATATTGGTCCAAAAGTAGGCAGTGTCGTAACGAAAGGTGTTAACAACGTTGATCCTTAAAACGTTCAAGCGATCGCTAAATGCCGATAGCATCGTAACTCCTTAAAGCTCTTTTCCAGAGATAGCTAGTGGCTACCCAAAGAATAATCACCCACGTTATCCCAACCAGAAACATTTGGGGGTGAGTAAAAGTCAGGGTAGAGGGCGCAAAAACCGATGCTGGGCCGTAGATGGCCATTGGGAATGGACTGAGCAGAAGTATCTTCTGCCAGACGTGGGGAAAGAGAGACAAAGGTATCATAGCTCCTGAAAAAACGTTAAAAACATGACCGATAGACCAGCGTAGAGGAGCGGAGTCGATGACATAAAAAGAGATAATTCCAACCAGAATGTTGAAAAGCGTAATTATTAGGAAGCCAACAACAAAATAGGCCAGAAATAACAGGACGTAGGCAAGCGTTAAGGATGCCGAGCCAATCACGATGCCTGCAACAAGCGTTGCCGAGGAAACTATGGCCGTAATTGCCCTTTCTCCAGAGAACATTGAGTAGAAGTAAGGGATCAGCGAAACGGGTTTAATAAGGTAATTGTTAATATCGCCTCTTCTAATCATGTGGTTGATAAACCCAGAAAACATTAACCCCGTGCCGCCAGTGATACCAGTAATCGATCTGGCAATTAGAATGTACGATATGATTTCCCTAGTGTTAATTGTGCCATTTGAGCTATGAGCAACAGCTAGCCAAAATAAGACGAAAAAACCAACCTCAACCAAGCGCCTAACGACAATCGCCACCATCTCTAGCGGGTAAGTAAAGTATCGTAGTACCTCGAAGTAGAAAACCCGGAAGTATAATCCCATCGTCTAATAGTATACATCCGAAAACTAACCTAGTGGCCGAACCCTAACGGCCTGAGTAAACATCTTCTTTGAGAGTAGCTTTTTGTAGCGCTTTCTTGCCAGTTGAGAAAATAGTACTTGTCTCTGGCGAAGAATCTGCTAAATTTACATTGAAATGACAGACACATTCAAGAGCATTTTACTGGTAGACGACGACATGACCTTGCGAGAGATGTACGCCGAGCGGCTCAAAGCCGAAGGTTTTCAGGTAAATACCGCTAAAGACGGTGAAGAAGCCTTGCAGATGGCAACGGATAACCATCCAAACATTATTTTACTAGATATCATGATGCCTAAGATCAACGGTTTGGATGTATTAAAAAAACTCAAAGAGCAAACAGACACCAAAAATATTCCCGTTATTGTTCTAACAGCCTTAATCCAAGATCGAGAACGGATGGAATCTGTTACCAGAGGAGCCGATGACTACATCGTAAAATCTGAAACGATGCCTGGTGAAGTAATCGCCAAAGTCCACGCTCTTATAGACAAACCTCGCACTACCGGCCAAGAACAGCCAGCTACGCCGTCAGCGGCGTAAAGGCAGAGTGATGGCCAACAACGATTTAATTAGATTACGGGGCGGTAAACCTCTAGTAGGAGAGATTCATTTGCGTGGAGCTAAGAATACCGTACCTAAGAATATGGTAGCGGCTCTTCTAACTGATGAACCAGTAATTATTCGTGATGTTCCTAAGATTGAAGACGTAGATATTATGTCTAGGCTCTTTCAACGCTTAGGTGTTGAGGTAGAGGAGATACGCCCAGGAACGCTCCAGATTATTGCTAAGAAATTACGACAACCAACTCGCCAAGATCTCGCAGACATTACTGGACGAAGCCGTATTCCGATACTTACAGCTGGACCTTTACTACACCGTTTCGGAAAAGCCTTAGTACCTAAATTAGGTGGTTGTAATATAGGACCAAGACCAGTAGATTTTCACGTCAAAGCCTTACGTGAACTGGGCGCTGACTACGACGAGAACGAAGATAGCGGTGTTTTTAAAACTAAGGGCTTAAGAGGAGCAAAGATCATTCTTGAGTACCCTAGTGTGGGAGCTACGGAACAGGTAATTCTTTCTAGCGTCCTAGCAGACGGCCAGACCGAGCTTCATAACGCTGCAGTGGAACCAGAAATCATGGACTTAATCGCCCTGTTACAGAAAATGGGTGCGATAATCTCTGTGGATACCGACCGAACTATCTATGTAGAGGGTGTAAAAAAACTCAGTGGAGCTACACACTCAGCTATGCCAGATAGAATAGAAGCTGCCTCATGGGCTTGCGCAGCCCTCGGAACAAACGGCCGTATTCTTGTACGTGGAGCCAGACAACTAGATATGATGACCTTTCTAAACAAATACCATCAGATAGGCGGGGGATTTGAAGTTAATCGAGATGGTATTACTTTTTACCGAGAAAAAGAAAAATTATCTTCTATTACTGTCGAAACAGATGTTCATCCAGGATTTATGACTGACTGGCAACAACCACTTGTAGTTGTATTAACTCAAGCCGAAGGACGCTCAGTCGTCCATGAGACCGTTTATCCATCTAGATTTGGATATATCGACGAGCTAAATAAGATGGGAGCCAAGATTAAATTGTTCGAAGAATCACCGGAGATGATTAAATCTAAGTTTGGTAAACGTAATTATCGTCAATCCGCTCAAATCGATGGACCAACAAAACTACACGGTTCGGAGATGACAGTCCCAGATTTACGAGCAGGTTTTTCATATATCGTCGCTGCACTAATTGCAGATGGTGAAAGTACAATCCATGGATTCAGCGTACTTCAACGTGGCTACGAGCACTTAGTGGCAAAACTCCAGTCGCTTGAAGCGGAAATTATCGAAGTCAAAGCCTAAAGAATCGGCTCTTCTTTCCAACTAAGAATTGCAAACGAACCTGTAGTGGGGAACTGGGGTGGTGGGTTTAAGGCCAGATAAGTATCGTAGGTCTGAACAGTCGTCTGATAGCCAGAAGTAACCTGGTTATTGCCGTTGACCCAGCTCCAGGTCCACCAGGAAGCCGAGCCTATACCGCCATAAACACTAATCTTAGTTTTAACATTACTCGGGTAGTACGGCCGAAAAACTTTACCTTTCTGACTTAAAAGAAAGGCGTCGATGTTGAGATCGGCTTCGGAGGAAGAGTTAACTACCAAATCACTTTGACTAATAAGTCCTAGGGCTACTGAACCATCTTTAACGGTATAGTTAATATCATTTTGCAGGAAGATATTGGTGTTAGTGCCATTAGAATCTGGTAAACGACCAGAAGCTAAAGTGATCCTCGCACCAATTGTGCCCCAAACCCAAGCGTTGTCTGCAACAAAGATAACGCCGTTTGCCGGAAGATTTCTGCTGGTTGGTTCCCACACGGTGGTCTGCATTAAAGAGTTTAAGCGACCGTGGTTTACACACGAGCCACCTGTGCCACCGTTATCACGACTAGCGGTGACTTTACCGATAGTGATGGTATTACCAGCATTGAAGCGAATGGCATAGCCGGAGTAGGTTTTTTGTGACTGTCCGTTAACGAGGGTTGGCAGAAAAATTCCGTTAGCTTGAGCGGCCAATTGCAGATCTCCAAGATCACTTGTCAGTTGATTAAAATCAACCTGGGGCACAGGAAACTGCCAGTAGGTAGTTGGTCCTCCTATTCCCCAAACACCGTTATGCGTTTGTCCGTCACCACCGAAACAATTAGCCGGTACGTATGTACTGACAGCAGAAGCGACAACACCGTTAGCAGTACCATCGTAATGGATACCACGATTAGAGTGAACCAAACCGTTAGTGAACTCGGTATCTCCAAACCAGGCTTCAGAGTTAGTAACAAACGAGTACTGCGCAAAGGAAGGAATGCCTAACGTTGCAACGACCGTTCGTTTCTCCCCACTAACAGTAACACCTTCGGCCCGTACCGATACGACGGTATTGCTTCCTTGCGGTGGGGTGATTGTAATATTGTAAGTACCCAAAACTTCTCCCGCAGTGTTCTTGTAAGTGTGAGTGTAAGGCCCGTACGGTCCGGTGCCCTGACAAGCCTGCCCATCACAATAATCAAGGTTGTTATGAGACAGATGCCAAAGATAATAGTTAATTCCTGCCTCAGCGATACTCAAGGCTTGGTTAGACTTAACTTGCCTTTTAACGACTGTGTAGTTGTTGTAGTTTAAGCTCATTATTGCCCCGGTCGTAATAAGCATTACTGCCGCAAAGGCCAACAACATCGGCAAGAAATAACCAGGTTTACTTTTAAAAATCTTTTTCATAGGTTTGTCTTAAAGTTACGTAAAGTTATTTTAGTTGTCACTATTATCGGGCTTTTTAAGATATTTCCCGTATCAACTGCGCTTAGTGTTGGCTCAACGATTTTTATACTCGAGACAGAAACAGGGAAGCTAAGTAGAGCGTTTTGGTCGTTGTAGTAACGAAATGCGGGATTGTTAACAGCGTTGGTCGTCTTGCCGACCAAGCTATACGTCTTAGCGTCAGCTTCGCTGTAAGTGTAATTTGGTGCTTGGCCTGTAGGTGGAATAACAGAATATCTAAGTGCCGTACCATCAAGATAAAAATTAATTTCACTAGGAGCGTTATCCGCAGCATTAGGATAGCCACGAATTTTGAAGTTAGTTTCCGTCGCCTCCATAATCAGCGTTGAACTGCGCAAAACCCGACTTAAACGATCAATTGCAAGATTAAGCTCTGTTTGAACAACTGACTGAGTCTCAACCAACTTATTATTTGAGTAGCTTTTTATAATGGTGCTGGAAACAAGACCACCAAATAAGGAGACGATGAAGATAACGACAATCAGTTCAAGTACGGAGAATCCTCTTTTCATCAAGAGACTATGAAACCACTAATTTGGGTTACTACCTGTCCGTTGGAGTCAAGTAATAGATCCCAACCACCCGTTACCGCTCCGGTCAAATCAAAAGTTGCATTTACAGACTTTTGGTTCGGATCAACGTTGATAACGGCAGGGAGAATATCAGAGCTACCTGCCTTGCGAAGAAGAACAGTCGTATTACCAGTAAAATTAAATCCTTCTATAACGACCTCGACAGATGCCCCGCTAGTACCAGATGCAGGACTGACGCTTTCAATGCGTGGCCAGTTAGGATTAGCGGTAACAACCATTGTGACGTCTAAAGTTGTACCCGGATTGACGGAAACGTTCTGGTACGGACTGGTGCTTACAATATAGTAGCTACTGCCAACTGTTAGTGCGTAACTATCCCACTCGATATTACTAAAAGTATTAGCACCGCCAGCACCAGCTTGGGTGTAAATATTTTTTGGAGTATCAGGGTTGGTGGCAGTTAGCTTGCTTGACGTAGCCGTGACAGCGAGGCCCGCAATTGGCAACCCTACCTGGTCCGTTAGATTTACATTCATATTAGATAGAAAATCAATAGATAATGTTTGGATTGTTACTTGCTGAACATTGATGTCTACGTCAGGCTGAATCTGGTTGGGGTTTTGACTGGTCCGACTGGTAGTGAAGTCTGTCGAAAACCCTGTTTTAGTCGCAACGATATGATAACCATTCTGATTATCCGGCAATAAATTAGCAACGAAAACATAACCCTGATCGTTTGTTAGGCCAGTGAGGAAAATACTTTCTTCCGTATTCTCGATAGTGACCGTAGCGGAAGAAACTGGTAACCCCTGGGCGTTAATAACCTTAACTAGCATCATCCCTGTTTGCGACGGAGTTTCCGCGGCTTTAGCGGCGGCGTTACTCGAAAGTTTAACTAAAACAGTTGGGGTACCCACCTTTAAGGCCTCTACATTTACACGCTTGTAATCCATGGGAACTGGATCATAAGTTGCAGAAGTTCCACCGTCGGTACAGCTCCACAGAGAGGGATTGCCCTCAACGGGAATCACGCAACCGTCAAATGGATCGTCAACAAATATTACGGCGGTATTGAGGGTGAAGCTAACCCCACCCCTAGTAACAGTTTGGGTATCTGGAATACTGCCCTGAGGGAGAATTGTGCCACCTTGAGTGGAGAGTGAGTCGTAAGGGAGGTTACGTAAATATTCCAACTGTTCGTTGGCCAAAGCCCCAGCCATTGTTCGAATTTTGCCGGAGTTGGTAGCGTTTAACATTACTAAGAAAGATCCGATCACTGCACCGAAAATAACGGTAATTACAAAGGCATCAATAATTAACTCAATGAGAGTAAATCCGTTCTTTTTACGGCCTTCGTTACGGGAGGAACGGATTGCTTTTGCCAAAGTTTCCCTCCTTTGTTACGTCTGGAGCCTCGGCGTAAGTTTGGTAGCCAGCAAACAAGGTTTCAGCCTGGTTCAAAAGTTCTTTTACCGATCCAGAAAACTCTAACTTACTGGAAGGCGTCCAAAAGACTTTCCCACTAATAGTAGCCGTGGATTTATCAGCGGTTTTAGTTAGATCAATACTAGTAACAGTGTTCCAGCGAATGAAAGTTTTTAATTTCGTAAGCAAGTTTAGCGCTGTTGGATAGTCCCACTCACCGCTTAAGGAAAAATCAGTACCTGTTCCAGTACCCGAGCTAGTAATAATAGGTTGCGTTCCCCCCGCTGAACCAGACCCTGGCTTAATATCGTTTTCGTCTTTTGGTGAAGCGGGTGTTGCAACCTGAGCTGCTAAGGCCCCTTCCGAGAAAGGAACGGTGATAGTGGCATTCAATCCCAGACTCTTGGTGAGGCCATCGAATTGCAACAAGAGTAGATCGGCCGAAGGAGAGCTCGGTAGAGCGGTCGTGGCGGTATCGTACAAATCAGCTATTGTTGATTTTGCGGCTACCAAGTCCTTGACGGTGGATGCTTCTGCCTGACTGGATTTTATCTGTTCTGTAAGGGCGTTGGACTGTACTTTATTTTCATTAAAAGTCTTCAGTACGGGAGGGAAGAAAAACCAAATGATTGCAATGGTGACAACTAAAAACAGGCCGGTTATAACAATGAAATATTTACTATTAAGTAAGTGATGCATTTTATTTTTTAGTTATTGAGACGCTAATTGAGAAAGTATAAGTTTTGTTAGTGTCGGAAGTTGACTCAGTTAGACTAGTGATACCGGCACTAGAAATTAGTTTGTTTGTGGCAAGTTTGTCTTTGAATAAGATTATGGATCGTCGGTCAGTAGACTCACCGCTAAGAGTTATTGTTGGAGGCTTAGTAGTATCGCTACTTATTTTGATTGAAGTTAAGTGAGTATTTGAGGGGGTAGATTCGGCAATAGCGTTTAAGACTAGATTCCAATCATAACTTGACCGGTAAGTAGCGGCGTTCTTAACTCGACTCTGAACGAACGCGGCCTGGCTCAGGAGTGTTTTATCTTTATTCTTATCGGCAGCTAAGCGTTCTATTTCAGCCTGTTGGCTACCTAAATAGATTTTCTGGGTGTAGTTGTAGGTTGCAAGTCCAGCCAGCCCTAACACTAAGGCAGAACTAATAACAATATAGGCAAGCGTTACAACATAAACGAGCGACTTCAGGCCCTTACGTTGTTTAATTTCTGGTGGTACTAAATTAATCATTTTTATATTATTCTGCACTTCTCATCGCAAGACCAATTGCGTCTGCGAAGGTATGAGTTAACTCTACAGGAACTGGGAAATGATGGGTATCAACACTCTTAAAAGGCTCAGCCAATGTTGTTGGTAAGCCAGTCTCTTTTTGAACAACTTCAACAACGTTAGGAATGCCAGCACCAGTACCGGAAACGATAAGCTGTTCAATTTTTAGTCCTGGACAAACGCGGTTTTCAAAGAACTTGGTAATGTGCACCAACTCGTCAAAAACAGGTGCAAGACGTTCTCGTAGATCGGGCACAGGCGCCGTAATAGTCTGAGCAATTGTGTGAGTACCCCAAGGAACGGTAGAGGTTACGCGTAAACTCTGTCCTTCCGCTACCGAAGCGCCGGTTCCCCCAACTCCCATGTCAACAACTATCCGAGCTTTTTGATCGTTGGCGGGCATAACAGAACGAATAATTGCCCCTGGTTTAATATCTATCCCAGATAGCTCCAGATGAGCCTTCTCACATAACTCAACTATCGAATTGACAAGAGTTTTTCTTGTAGCGGCGGCAAAAACCGTAATTTGCGGTAGGTTCGGTGTGCTAGGTTTAGCGGGAGCCTCTTTAGAAGATTTTATGGAATCAGCTTCCAGAAGTTTGCCGGCAGTAGCCTGGTCGATCGGCTTACACTTACTAGAAACTTTTTCGTAATCTATATGGTAGTCCTCGGGATTAATTGAAAGTCGTTCTGCTAGTTCAAACGGTAGAGCTTTCTCAAGCTCATCCTTAGGCAGATCTGGCATCGTCAGGGTAGCAGAGAAAATTACAGATTCAGGTAAGGCAAACATCGCTTTTCGTGTGGTAATAGCGTGTGGCTTGGCGATTCTCATAGCCTCGATAACTGTCTTTGCGATCTCGTCTATGTTATCGATCTTGTCAATTTTCCAAGACCCAGGTGGAATATTTGCTAGATGCATTCCCTGCAAGCGAAAACGCTTACCTAAATGCTCAAGACTAGCAATCTTGACGGTCTCGTGACCAATATCTACACCAACAACAACTTGTCCCAAATTCCCTCCCTAGATACATCTTGCCGTGTTGCTTGATTGCCGTCAAATCTAGAAGGCGTTTACCAAACTGTAGATCGGTCCAAGGACTGAGGCGACTACAAATCCAATACCAACACCCATAACAATCAACATGATCGGTTCAAGTAGTGTAGTTAGGTTCTTTGACATCGTATCTACTTCCTTGTCGTAAAAATTAGCAACATCTAGTAGAACAGATTCCATACTGCCAGATTCTTCACCTAAACTAATGAGCTGACTAACCATAGGTGGAAAAAGCGGCTCCTTACTCACTGAAACCGACATTGTTTTACCAGACTCAACTTCGTGCTGAATCCGTTCGAAGGCCCGATCGTAATGAACATTACTGATGGTCTTGCGTATGATTTCTAATGACTCCAGGATCGGTAAGCTGGCTTTAATTAACATCGCCATGGTTCGGGCAAAACGTGCCATGTAAACTTTTTTTGTCAGACCACCAAAGATTGGCAGAGTGAATTTCATTTTGTCGTAGATCTCTCGACCAGGAGTAGTACCAACCCAAAGCCTGAGCAAAAAGTACAAACCAATCATTGCGGGAATAATAATCCAGTAGTAACCACGAATTACCTTACTCAACCCAAGCAAAAGACGAGTTAGTACTGGTAGGGTAGCCCCAGACTCTGTGAATATACTTTGCAAAGACGGAATAACAAACACAACGATTAAAACCAAAACAGCAATCAGCAAACAGAAAATAACAGCCGGGTAGATCATGGCGCCTTTAACTTTTCCTATAAGGTCAGCTTCCTTTTCCTGTTGTTCAGCTAAGTTCAACAAGACTTCTGAGAGTTGACCTGTTTGCTCCCCGGCCTTAATAACGGCCGTATATACATCAGCAAATACCTTAGGGTGACGTGTCATGGCCTTGGACAGAACAGTTCCGCCCCTAACCTGTTCGATCAGATCATGAATAGTGTCCTGAAAAAGTTTGTTTTCAGTTTGACGACTTAGCGACTCCAAAGCCTTAACAATAGATAATCCAGCCTTAATCATCACGGCGAGCTGACGAGAAAAGATGATTTTTTCTTTAAGAGGAACTTTCTTACGTTTAAAACTAAAACTTAACGGTGAGTGGGACTTCTCCTCATAAGGGGAGATATGTAGAACGATTAA
>JAUSEP010000092.1 GCA_030650195.1 Candidatus Berkelbacteria bacterium
CAGTTTTTGTGCCAAGGGGAGTGGGTAACTCTTACCAGTGCCTGACAAACGATGTCTACTACCTCTACAGTGTTAACCAGCACTGGAGCGAGGAAGCCTATAAGACAAGTGCTTTCGTTAATCTGGCCGACCAAACAATTAACGTAAATTGGCCGATTCCCTTAGGCCAAGCAATACTTTCCGAACGTGATCGTAATCACCCGCGGCTATTGGATATCGAGCCTATGGTTGTCTCTAATGGCTAATAACCAGGTCTTGATCATTGGCGCATACGGTCAGCTTGGACTGGGTTTACAGGAAAGATTTCCCGATGCTAAGGCCGTTGATAGAGACACTTTTGATATGACAGATCGTGCCTTGGTTCAGAGTTACGACTGGTCAGGCATCGAAACCATAATAAACGCGGCGGCTTACACTAACGTCGACGAAGCAGAAACCGAAGAGGGGCGAATTGCAGCTTGGCAAGCTAACGCTGTTGGCGTAGGTAACCTGGCGGCTATTGCCACCAGCATAGGGGCCACCTTGATACACTTCTCTAGTGACTACGTTTTTGACGGCAAGACGTCTCCCCATACCGAAACTGAACCGATGAGCCCGTTAGGAGTTTACGGCCAGTCCAAGGCTGCTGGCGATATAGCTGTTTCTACAGTCGCTAAACATTATTTAATCAGAACCTCTTGGGTAATTGGAAAGGGAAAGAATTTTGTTCGCACAATGTTGGGACTAGCTGAAAAAGGGGTCTCGCCAACTGTGGTTAGCGATCAGACAGGCAGACCAACCTTTGTTGGTCAACTTGTAGACGCTGTTGGGCATTTAATCGAAACTAAGGCAGAATTCGGCACCTACAACGTCTCTAATGAGGGCCCGGTAGTCTCCTGGGCTGATCTAGCTAGAGAGATATTCAAGATAGGGGGATTCAAGGATATCCAGGTTACAGATATCTCCACTCAAGACTACAATGCCTCCAAACCATTGGTTGCTCCTCGACCTTTGCACAGCGAGCTGGATCTGAAAAAAATTGCCTCTACTGGTTTAAAGCTAAGGGATTGGACAGATGATCTCTCTAGATACCTAGAGCCCGAGAAATCAACTAATTAAATTCTAAGGAGTCTGGCAAAGCGATCGGGAATCGGTTCGTCTTTATGGGCATGGAAGGGTAGCTCGAGCGAAAGAACTAATAACACTTGCTCTACTTGATGGTCCGGAACAGTAAAATGAAGCATTGGCTTAAGATTGGGTCTTTCCAAATAGACGGTAACCGCACCAGCAGCTTCGGATATCCAGAAACTCTTTAACTGGTGGTATCCCCAGAATTGGTCGCCCCACAGAACGCCTCTTGGAGTTATTTCGACTTTTCTGGAACCAGGCTTCAGATGAGCGAGTCGGAAAATGGCAATTCCAGCAGCTACTACAACAAGGGCAAACAAATAATTCTTTGTGCTAATTGATGCGAACAAGCCAACTAGTAGGAGCAGTCCTATACCGATGTACCAAAGTTCATTTTTGGCGTGGTGAGGAAACTCCAGCGACTCAAATCTGATACTCGGTTCATTTTCCTCTACCTTCTTTGGCAGATGTTTAACTGTTTTTTTCTTAGCTTTTACCATTTACTTATCCATACTAGCAGATTGCGGAGAGGCTGGGATTCGAACCCAGGGATCCCTTACGAGATCAACACATTAGCAGTGTGCTCCATTCGGCCACTCTGGCACCTCTCCATGCTGGTTCGGGCCCGAAGGCCCTTGCCAGCGAAAAAATTATACCAGCTAAACCCTTGACTTTCCAGGTTATATATGGTA
>JAUSEP010000007.1 GCA_030650195.1 Candidatus Berkelbacteria bacterium
GGTAGCAATCGGTACCCCGGACCAATGGCGAGAAACCGCCAAAATTGATCGAGTTTACAATACCCACGGTCTCAAACGCCTGCAAGTTGATGAGGCTCAGTCAGGCGATATTGTTGCTATTACTGGATTGAAAAACTGTCGTATTGGAGATACGGTTGCCGATGCCGAACTTCCCGAAGCCCTTCCAACACTTCAAATTGCTGAGCCAACTCTTAAAATGGCTATTTCAGCCAATACATCACCGTTTGTTGGACAAGAGGGGACTCAACTAACAAGTCAAAAAATTTATGAAAGGATTATTAAAGAATTAGAGGTCAATGTCTCTTTGAAAATGACTCCTGGAGATAACAACGAATATATTCTTTGGGGTCGGGGAGAGTTACATCTGTCCGTTTTAATTGAAGCGCTTCGTCGGGAAGGTTTTGAAATGCAAGTTGGTAAACCGCAGGTTGTCACTAAGATGGTTAGTGGAGTATTGCAAGAGCCCGTTGAAGAACTAACAGTTGACGTTAAGAGTGATTACGCTAGCTCAGTAACTGGTGAAGTTGGCAAGCGGAAAGGTATTATGCTTTCTCAAACTGAGAACGAAGACGGAACAACACGTTTGATGTTTGAAATACCAACTCGTGGATTGCTTGGTTTACGTAACCTATTACTAACACTTTCACGTGGTACGGCCACTATGAACTCACTCTTTTTGCGTTTTGAGCCAGTGAGTGGTGCCATTCCTAAAATGCGTAACGGTGTTTTGACTGCTTCTGAGGGTGGTAAAGCCGTTTCTTACGGTCTCAATAACGCCCAACAGCGTGGTATTACTTTTATTAACCCTCAAACAAACGTTTATGAGGGAATGATCGTCGGACTTCACGCTCGTGAAAACGACTTGGAAGTTAACGTTACTAAAGAAAAGAAACAGACTAACGTCCGTGCCGCTGGTAGCGATGATGCCATTACACTAACCCCACCCAATATTCTTAGCCTTGAACAATCTATCGACTTTCTTGAAGACGATGAACTTTTAGAGGCAACACCGAAATCCCTCCGTTTGCGAAAACGGATCCTAAACTCGTCTCTTCGCGCTAAAGCCAAGAAATAGCCGTAGTTTTTAGTCTATTTGTTGGAAGCATATACTATCACCCTGGTAATTGGGTGGCTAACGGGAGTTGAACCCATGATTAGTGGACCACAACCACTCGTGTTGCCGCTACACCATAGCCACCATGAACTCCATTCTAACAGATACGGCCAGGAAGTTTAAGCTATAAATAGTAGAAGATTTGTGGTATAAGAAAAAAGCCGGTTGTCCGTAATCGGTTCTCTCTGGATACGCCAGGGGGGATTTTACAAGGAGGAAGAAGATGAGCAAGGGCGTTGCTCTTTTGTCACTAGTTGGCGGTACGACTGCCAACGCAACTAGCCTAGACAGTCGTTCAGGGGTGTTACCTGGGCGAGACCCGAGTGAAACTGATCGAGGTGCGATGGCGCTAGCTATTCAAGATGAAAAGCAGGAAGCGATCATCCAAAAGTGGCTCGATCAGTCAGATCATAAATTTGTCGAATGGCTAAACAAACTGCCGTTCGAGCGGCCTGACGTTGGGTGGGGCCTCATACTTGGCGATTGCGTGTTGGTCGAATCATGGACAACGCGCGACGGGCAGGTTACGAGGCGGCCAACAGAACAGGCAGTCGTTCTCGCGAAGGTGGGGGCAGCAACTCTCATCGACGGATTACTAATCGTCACAAGTCTTAGCCCAATGTGCCAAGCATTGATGGGCAAAGGAGTTGCTGGCGATACGGTCTCCTGGTCAAGCGACCAAGAGACGGAACATGCTAGGATCCTGGCATCGTTCTGGCTACCGCAAAAGATCCGCAAATATCATCAGGAACCTTCTACGTCTGGGGAGGCGGAAGTTTCCGATTAACGAGCACCCCGCTCGAAACCCAATTTCAAGGCCGACAGTGCGCACACTGCCGGCCTTAAAAGTTTGTTATGATAGATAGGTGAAAAAAGTACTATCCATTGGTGAGGCGACTCTAGACTGTTTTGTTTTTTTGAAAGACGCAGAGGTTAGATGTGAACTTCATCATGAAAAATGCATGCTCTGTATCCACTACGCAGATAAGATTTTGGCAGAAAAGTTGGTTTTTACGGTTGGTGGTAATGCAGCTAACACATCCGTTTCTTTTGCTCGTCTAGGATTGGAAAGTCAGCTTTATAGTGTAATTGGTGATGATGATAACGGTAAAAAAATTCTTACTGCTTTGGAAAAAGAAGGCGTAGACCAACGTTACATCCAAAAGTTTAGTGGTATGACAAGCTATTCAACTGCAATTGTCTTCCAAGGCGAGAGAAGCCTTATTGTTTACCACGAACCTCGAGAGTATAAACTACCGAATTTTGAACCAGTAGATTGGGTTTATTTGACGAGTATGGGTAAGGATTACAAATCTGCTTATGAGAAAGTTTTAGCATTCATTGCAAGGACAGGAGCAAAACTGAGTTTTAATCCTGGTTCATACCAGCTTAGAGACGGAATCACAGTTTTAAAAAAATATCTTGCAGCTACAGAGGTCTTGTTTGTTAATAAAGAAGAGGCAATGCATCTTACTGAGCTGTCTGCCTCAGCGTCTATTGCGAAATTAGCTGAAGCGCTTTACGACTACGGAGTTAAGATCGTAGTTATAACCGATGGTCCAAACGGTGCGTACTGTTTTGACGGACACGAGTTACTATTTCTTGAGATTATTCCTTCAGACGTTATCCAGCGAACTGGGTGCGGAGACGCTTACGGAGCAGGATTTACAGCGGCTTTGCTTCACGGTGAAACAATCGACGAAGCGATGCGTTGGGGGATGGCAAACGCTGCAGGGGTTGTTACAAAAATCGGTCCAGAAACAGGATTACTTACCAAAGACGAAATGCGCTCGATGCTCTCTGACTATCCCAAAATCGTTCCAAAAACCATCAGACGGTAGATTTTTAGAGTGTTTTCTGGGAAAATACGTTAGATAAATGCCCCCGTAGCTTAACGGATAAAGTACCGGTCTTCGGAACCGGTGATGCGGGTTCGATTCCTGCCGGGGGCGCATTTACGAAAGTACGAACCACTTTCTCGGAGAAACTGCGCTCTGGCAATACAGCCATTGCGAACTCTGTCGCACAACGTAATACTTTGAACCTGTAATGGTTCGATTCCGGTTGGGTTCGTTTTAAGGACTAGGACTATTTACATATGCTGTTGCTTATTATATAATTTCCGCATAACTGCGACACCTTCGCAGGGGAGGCGACCATTGAAGTATCTCCTTTTTGCTCTTGTCATATGCCTGCTTGCAGGTTGCGACTACGAACAGATGGACCGGGTTGAGCGAGTCAGACAAGAAGATCGCGAGTTTCAGCAG
>JAUSEP010000018.1 GCA_030650195.1 Candidatus Berkelbacteria bacterium
TATGATAACTAAAACGTTGGTTGGCGCGTTATAATCGGCTGAACCCCCGCCACCGCCTCCACCACCACCGCCGCTAGGAGGGGTTACAACATTCCCCGTTGTCGCGCTGGCGCCGGCAGAAACTTCTGAAATATTGCCCGCATGATCGTAGGCGCTCACATAATAAGTATATTGAGTCGCCGAAGATAGGCCTGAATCGCTATAACTGGTTCCGGTTGTAGTCGCTATAGCCGCGGTCGTGGTGCTATTTCTAAAGATATTATAGACAACCGGTCCTATATCATCGGTCGAAGCCGTCCAGGAAAGCGCTATCTGACTCGAAGAATTTGCGGTAGCGCCTAGGCCGGTTGGCTTGCTTGGCGCTAGATTATCAACTACAATCGTCGCGCTAAGAGAGGTTGAAACATTTCCGGCCCCGTCTTTCGCCCATGCGTAGAGAGTTTTTGATCCGACGTTCGTAAACATATATGAGATTGGCGCAGTCGCGCTCCAATCGGAGTCATCAGCCAGAGGCGCGATGGATAATTCTGTTATTTTATAGCCTCTAACAGCGACATCATCAGTAGCCGTAAATAAAGTGATTAAAATCGTCAAATTATTACCGGCCGAAGGAATTGTAAAAGCGGTAATAATTGGCGCAGTGTTATCGGGCGGAGGAGCGACTACCGTTACGGTATAAGTTACAATGGTCGTTTGATCTTGCGCCGTTACTACTAAAGTATTGCCGGTTACAACCGGATCGGCGATGCTCGTGCTATTCCAAGTTTGATTGGTTTCACCCTTAGTAAGAGCGGCTAAAAAAGTCGTTTTGCTCGTACCGAAAGGCACGTTGGCGATAGTGGTCGCGCCAACCGTATAGGTCACGGAAGTAATAGTGGTAATCGCGCTAGCCGGTAATTTTGTAACCGTTAAGGTAAAAACTTTTGTATCTGAAACCACACCCTTAGTTATAGCCGCGGTCATAGTAACGGTGGCGTTACCGCTAGCGAAAGCCGGCCGATTTATAGTTTGTCCGTTATTAGAAACGACTGAGGTATTATTTGAAACCCAGGTAATAGTTGAACCGTTAGCTCCGGTTGAAGGCAAAGGATTGGTTAGAGCGACAGTGATATTTGATAAAGCAAAATTTGCTCCTTTGATTGAGTTGTCTACTAGAGCGGCTTTATCAGCGGCGACAGAAGCGATGTCGGGATTAGCTGATATATTTACAGTTACGACATAAGCTTGGGTAGTCGCATTAGCCGCGGTCACGGTATAGGTCGCCGGACTGGTAAAGTTTCTGGCTGTGCCCGAGGTCGGACTGACTGAAACTCCGGTTATAGTTATTGTTGGAGTTAGAGAAGTTAAGCTCGTGCCAAAGGGAACGGTTAGAGAGATTGTATGAGCGCCTTCATTAACCACACCGATAACTGCCGGTGATGAAAAATTAAAAGCGGTGATGGCTTTAGTCGAACTGGGGCAAACGCTGGTAGTGAAAGAGGCAATCGCTCCATAGCCGGTGCCGACAGAGTTCGTGGCATAAGGACGAAAATAATAGGCGGTGGCGCAAGCCAGCCCGCTGATATTTCGAGCGGAAGCTGACATAATTGCTCCGGTGCCGGTAAACGCGCCGCCGGTTGTCGTAGCGATTGCCGTAGAAAGATTTGCGACCGTTCCATAAGCAAAGCCATGCTGGATAGCATTGGCTCCTCCATTCGCGGTAACGCTGCCATTCAAGGTAGCGGCTGTAGTTGTGATTGAAGCTGCGGGATATGAAGTTAAAGTCGGAACTGTAATTATGGTAATTGTAACCGTTCTATTAGCGCCTGCTGAAACATTTCCTGCTCCGTCTTTAGCCCAAGCATAGAGAGTCTTTGAACCGGCAGTGGTGAAAGTATATGAAGATGGTGCTGATGCTGACCAACCTACAGCTGAAGCTAACGGCTTGGTTGACGATTCATTTACCAAATAGCCTGTTACTCCTACAGTATCTGTAGCAGTGAGAGCTAAGATTGATACAGTGAGTGCTGAGGCAGTGGCAGGAATGGTGAAAGTGGTGATGGTGGGAGGAGCGGTGTCGAGAGAGGGCTGAAAAAAAGATTGAATTTCTGTAGCGGTTAGGGCGCGATTGTAAACACGGATATCAGCAAGTTTACCCTCTAGGAAACCGGCATTAGGCATAACATATTGTTGGTTGGCTGGGTAATTATAATGGGCAATAGAAGTCTGATAATAATTAATACAGTTATTTGTTAAAGCATTTCGTCCTGTATTATGTTTTAATGCTCCGATAGCTAAATATTGACCAAGATTAAGAGTACTCATGCCAGTTTGAGAAGTAGTCTGAAAAAGATTACCATCATAATACCCTCTAAAATTTGTTCCATCCCAAGTAATTGTATAATAGTGCCACGAGCCACTTGCTGTCGCATCAGGAAACTGCAAAAGAGAAACTGCGCCAGTGCTTTCATGAGGTAATGAAGGAATAGTATTATTCGGATCTGCTATTTTGAACTCTGTTATTGGCCTGAAATCTTTACTAAACGTCCATGTGCCTTGAGCTCCGACTTGGATAGTATCAAGAATTTTTTGATAACGGAACGTCGTAAATGGGATTTGGAAGTTAGGATCAGTGTCGGGGTTGTAATACACCCACGCAGTAATCGTACCCTGCGTTAGATTGTCCAACGAGGCACTCTTATTTACTCCGAAGTAGTCACTGTCCAGCCGGCATACCGAACCACTGAAGCTTGCGGCAGAAAATTCTATAGTAGGACCAGTAATCTTTGAAGGACATTGATTATATGTGACTGGTAAATTGGCCGCTGTTGGTTGAAAGTTTGTTTGACAAGTTGCAGTATTACCGGTACCAGAAATATCAGTTACGGAACCATTTGTACTCCAATTATTACTAAAATCTAGATGCAAAACTAGATCATTACTAGCCGGTAATTTTGTGACAGTCAATGAAAAAGTTTTGGTATCTGTAACCACACCCTTAGTTATAGTCGCGGTTATAGTAACGGTGGCGTTACCGCTGGCAAAGGCCGGCCTATTTATAGTTTGTCCATTATTTGAAACCACGCTCGGAGTATTTGAAACCCAGGTAATAATCGAACCATTAGCTCCGGTTGAAGGCAAAGGATTGGTTAGAGCGACAGTGATATTTGATAAAGCAAAATTTGCTCCTTTGATTGAGTTGTCTACTAGAGCGGCTTTATCAGCGGCGACAGAAGCGATGTCGGGATTGGAGGTACCAGTCACAAAAACGCCTTGACTGGCGTTATAGTAACTGCGGTTCGCGGACTGCTCAAGTTTCACCGTGCGTACCATATAACGGTATGCGCCTGCGGCGGCACCAACGTCTCTAAATGACCCCGTGGTAACGGGAGTGCTTGTTAGTCGCGTGAAATTGTTAAGATTCGTTGTCGGCGCGCGATAGACATGATAGCCTTGAATATTCGTATCCGCCGCCAAAGTCCAAGAGATGACATTGTCGGCACCGCTCACGCTTACGGTTACATTAGTAGGTGGAGCAACAACGCGCGTCTGTAGGGTCGGGTCGCCCATGAGGGTGACATAATTGTTTGGCCTATATCCTTTAAGGTAGGAATTCCCATTATAGACCCAACCGTACTCCACGTATTGTTTCGTGGCACTTTGAGACGAGTCCAATGCCATCGTGAACAACTCATCTCCGATTGGCATTCCCATGGACGATGAATCAATATTCATCATATTCTCGTGGTAATAATTAGTGAGCGCGTATCCTTCCGCGGCCAAAGGCGCGTGCAACACCGCGTCAGCGTGTATTCCGCTGTCCCAGTCCCCGTAATAACTGCCGTACATGGTGGTAAATACGACATATAGAGGATGAGCGGCAAAATCCGCCGTTGAACCTATCTGAATATCTTTGGCGTATTCACCATTACCTTTTGACGCGGCAAAAAGATAACTGCTTTGAGGACTTGACGCGGAACTAAACCAGTCCCCGATGTCGGTATTATTAGAACCTCCGAAAAATGAAGAGTAGGTATTGTGACTATCAGGAGGGAGCCCTTTATATAAAAGCCCGTGATTATTATTAGCATTGACCAGACCACGATCCCTCACGGTAAACTGTTTGTTTCTCCAGGCATGGTCTCGATCCAGATATTGGCGCGTGAGTTCAACTTCAGACTTACTGAAAGCAGGCATGTTTCGGAAATCTACTCGCCCTAGGCGCATTTCCGGCACGGATGGAACAGCATTTTGATCGAACTTGCCATCGCCCGGAATATTCCACATGGACGAAAAGCTGGCGGTGATGTTGTTGGCCGTCGTATCAGTCCAGACGCTCTCATCCATGTCGGCATAATACCAGTCAGCCGGGTGCGCTCCATTATTGTCGGTATGACCTCCTGGAGTGCTCACACCGGAATACGGAATAGGCACATGTCCGACGATAAATATGGTCCAGTCGGCGTTCACATCCGTGTTATAGTCGGCTCGGATAAGAGCTTTGGTATTGGCCACGCTAGCTTTCCAATTAGAATCAGTTACTTCAGACGCGGTCACATCATGACGATATACTTTATATCCGTCGCCAAGAAGATCGTCTTGAAGTCTTGAGATTTCGGTAGAAAGAGGTGTGGCCAAACTGCTTTCAACCAGGAGTATCAACTTGCCGTGTTGATCAGTGAGCGGCACATTAGTGCCGGTGTTTATATATTGGTATGTCCAATATGGATTGTTGGTCGCGCCATTGCATGTCCAACTGGGAGCAAATGCTCTAATTTGGTATTCGTAATGGATGCCACTCGTAACATTCGTGTCGCGATACTCGCCTGCTTGATTCGCCCCAGTGGTAACATCGTATAGTGAAGTCCAATTCTGCCAGGCGCTCGGGTGACTGGAATAGATTCGACGGGAAATGTGAAGCTCTTGCCGATATCCATTTGCCGGCCAGACCAAACGAATCGCATTACCGTCAATCACGCTATACGCGCGAATTGTTTTGGGCTCAACATAACACGGCAGATCCGGAGGCGCGACTACCGTTGCTGTATAAGTTACAATGGTTGTTTGATCTTGCGCCGTAACCACTAAAGTATTGCCGTTTACAACCGGATCGGCGATGCTCGTGCTATTCCAAGTTTGATTGGTTTCACCCTTAGTAAGAGCGGCTAAAAAAGTCGTTTTGCTCGTACCGAAAGGCACGTTGGCGATAGTGGTCGCGCCAACCGTATAGATAGCTGAAGTAACGGTAGCGATGTTGCTTAAAGGCGCGGCGTTAATTATTACAGAAGCGGGAGTCCAAGTCGGAGTTGGGATTGGTTCTAAAAAATTCGAATCAATTATACTATTATTTGTAAATATAATATCACTTGAACCAGCCGAATTTGCAGTAAAGAATAATGTTATTAAATTAGCATTACCGCTTAAAAAATTAAGAGTTTCTGCTGATACCTGTATGTTTTTACAATCAGAACTTGGAGGAAAACAATCTGAATCAACCGACACCCAGCCTGAATTAGATATATCGCTACTTATAGTTGAGTGATCATAGCTAACTATTAAACTATCAAAGGATATATCGCTTGCAACCGCATAGATATCCACAGCATTATCAATTCTCAGGGTGACAGTAAAAGAATCGCCGACATTTACCGTCGGGCTGGACGGATTTAATGAAACAATCGCGGCACCCTCGGCAGAAGCAATTTTAGGCAAGAAAACCAGCAATGATAATGAGACAAGCGAGATTATAATTGATTTTTTCATAATGATTTATAACGTTTAATAACTAAGTTAGTGATTATTGATAAAAATGGCTAATTTTAAATAAAAGTCTAGATAAATTTATTATTAACTTTATATAATACCACACTTAATTTGTTATGTCAATAGACAAACCCTGACAAAACGACGCTATTTATTCGACGGTTTTTTCAAAAATAAATAAAACCACCCCCCACCAAATTTTGGCGGGGGGCGATTTTATTTTATCTTAATTTTTTTCTATTTATCTTTTCGCGCCCGAGTAAGCGATGGCCATAATCGCGTTCCAATCTTGGGCGCTAATCGGTTCGCGTTCAAAAATATTTTTGAAGGAAATCAAAGCGGCTTTTTCCGAATTGATATCGCGCCGGCTCGTCCTTAGGCCGTAGGCTAAAGCCATGACGGCCGCCTGGTCATTGGCATTATTCATATCGGCATCGCGCAAATAGATTTTTTTGAAGACCGCCTTGACTTCGTTTTCAATCTCGGCGTTTCTTTCCGCTGGCCAGCGGCCGTAAGCGATCGCCACCGCGTCTTGCCATTCCGCTTCCGTCTTGGGCAATTTATGAAAAGCCGTTTTATACGAGCTAATCACGCCGGCGCGCTCGGCCGCGGTTAATATTTTAGTACCGGCCGTACCGTAAGTGATAAACCAATTTAATCGGCTAATCTCGGCGGCCGAAAGATTTTTCTCGTTTTCAATAAAACCGCTTGTGTATTTAGCCTCAAACTGCTGTTCCTTGGTTTTATCAAGAGCGGCGCCGACGTTGCTTAAAATCGCGTTTATATCTCCTGAATAAACGGCCGCCGCGTCAACCATAATTTTAGATAATTGCAATACATTTGAATCGTTAATCTTTACGCCCAGAACCTTGGCGTCCACTTTCGGTTTCTGCGCAGCGATTTTTCTGGTCGCTCCGCTGTAAGCAATCGCTCTAACCGAATCCCAGTCGATGGCGGAAATCGGCGCGCGCTTCATGAAATATTTAAACGATAGAATAGCGGCTTTTTCTGAATTAAGGTTGCGCTGGCTCGGTCTTAAACCGTAGGCCATAACCGTAACCGCGGCGTTATCGTTCGGGTTAGCCATCTTGGCTTCTCGCCCATAGATTTTCTTAAACGATAGCTTGGCTTTAGCTTCAGCATTTGCATTGCGCTCGCTCGGCCATCTGCCGTTGCCGATCTTTATGACATCCTGCCACTCTATTTCGGTCTTAGGCAATTTACCAAAAGCGGATAAGTAAGAATTCAGCACGCCGGCTCTCTCGCCCGCGCCTAAAATCTTAGTAGTCGGGGTGCCGTTATGGACGTAATAAGCAATCGCGTATTTATCGCTTTCGGTTAAGGCTACCGGACTCTTTTTAAGCAGGGAATTATATAGACCGTTGGTCGTGGCGTTTAAGGCGACAAGTTCATTATAGCTATAGACAACGAAAGCATCAGCCAATATTTCACTGATTTTTTCTTCTAAAACTTTAACTTCCGGTTTTGGCTCTATAACCACTGTTCCGTTATAATCCAGGTTTATTGAATCGGAAACCGCGCTCGAAGTATTTTCGAATGAATCTTTAAATTTTACATAAACAACCTTAACTCCATTATCTCCGGTTAAGAGCCAGGTTTTAGTAGTACTGAAATTTTCCCAGCTCGCCCCGCTAAAGGCCGGTTCGTTGCTGATCATCATATAGATGCTTGAGGCATCGGTAGCGGATAATGTCAAAGTGACAGTCCTGCTGGTAGTCGTGGCTTCTCCGGTATTTATGATAACTAAAACGT
>JAUSEP010000019.1 GCA_030650195.1 Candidatus Berkelbacteria bacterium
ATCCCTTACGAGATCAACACATTAGCAGTGTGCTCCATTCGGCCACTCTGGCACCTCTCCATGCTGGTTCGGGCCCGAAGGCCCTTGCCAGCGAAAAAATTATACCAGCTAAACCCTTGACTTTCCAGGTTATATATGGTACAGTACCGACATCATTCGGGTAGTCGCAAGACGTGCCCGAAAGGGCACCCGAACTTGAAGGAGTCTACGAAAATGAAAAAAGTTCTTTTTCCAATCGCCGTTCTTGCGTTGTCTGTCCTTGCTTTCGGGCAAAGTATCGACGACCCCGACCCAATGAGGACGCCCCCAAAGGCTCCTAAGACATCCTCGGCCAAGCCGAGCACCGCTAAGTTGGCGGGGACTTCCGCGCAGTTCGAAGTCGTTCTGGTTCGCAATGGCTGGGATGACACGTTCAACACCGACGTGGTCGTGGCGATGCATGTTGATGCATTCGTCAGGGCGGGGTTCCCGATCGGTCCGAACACCAAGGAGTTAATCGAAGAAGCGGCAAGGCGCGACGAACTCATCTCCGCCGCTGGCAAGTGGATTAAGCCCGGTTCGGAACGACTCGAACCGGAGTCGCTGGAGGTTAGCTCCTACACCATCGAGGTGACAACAGGAGGCAATCACGATAGCGGCAGCGCTTCAGTCTACGTCAACAGCTACGGTGGCGATGTAGCTAACCGTTCCGTCACGGCAACCGCTACCTGGACGATCAAGGACGCTCAGAGGAAGGTTCTGGCAGTGCTCACTCCAAAAGGCACGTGCAAAACAACTGAACTGCAGCGCTTGTCGTTTCCGGTAAAGATCGGGGGTTCCTCGGCGAATATCGATTACGACAAATATCGAAACAACCCACAGGCCCACTGTGTCTTCACCGCCGTCGAGCGAATGTTCGAAGACGGAATGAAGAAGGTCCGAAAGTTTCTTGCCGAGCAGGGGACTTGATCGCAACACCCTATAATGGACCCGGGCTCGCTCTACAGCGAACCTGGGTCTTTTTCTATACTCCAGCTGCGGAGAGGGTGGGATTTGAACCCACGATACCTTGCGGTATACCGGTTTTCGAAACCGGCGCAATCAGCCGGGCTATGCGACCTCTCCAATAACGCTCTATATTTTACCTAATTCTAAAGAAAAAGTCAGGTGTTAGGCTACAATGTACCTATGCCTAAGAACATCCAGTCTGTTATTAAAGGGTATTCCCGTCAGAAGGAAGAAGAGCAGACGCGGTTGATTGCAGCAGAAAACAACCTACCTTACATCAACCTAGTTAACTTTCCGTTTACAGGCGATGTGTTAGGCTTTATCCCCGAGGATATCGCGCTCAAATTCGCTGTAATTGCCTTTGAGAGACTTGGCAACATCGTCAGAGTTGCTACACCGTTCCCTTTCCGTCCCGACCTTGATGAGCAGATGAACAAGCTAGGAGAGGTTGGTAAGGTTCGTTTTGAACCGCACTTCTGCTCCCAGACGTCAATCGAGTACGCTATTAAGCAATACTCTAAGCTTGTACGCCCAGCGGCAGAACGAACACGGGCGCAAGCCGAAAAGGAATCTGTTGGTGACTTCTTAAAAAATGTGGCGAACCTAGAAGAGTTCGGAGGCGCCATCCAGAACGTAAGCACAACCAAGCTTTTCGAAACAATTCTCTCTGGTGCCGTTGCCTTTAACGCCAGTGACATACACTTTGAGCCACAAGCAGACTTCATTCGTGTTCGCTTTCGAGTTGATGGAGTTCTCCAGGACGTCGCTCAAGTTAGTGCCGACTCCTATCATTTACTAGATTCTAGAGTTAAGAACCTCTCTGGACTGAAGCTAAACAAAAATGCTGGTGCCCAAGATGGCCGTTTCTCTATAGAGATTGGTAACGAAAAGATGGATGTTCGTGTGAGCATTCTTCCAGCTACATACGGGGAAGTAATCGAACTTCGATTACTTACTGGTAAGGCGTTCTTGTCGCTTGATCAGTTGGGACTAGACGAAGGTGCTAAAGCGGCAATATTACGAGCTATTCAATTTGAAACCGGCATGATTGTCGTAACGGGGCCAACTGGCGCCGGTAAGACAACGACACTTTACGCCATCCTTAAGTCGCTTAATACCCCCGAGAAGAAGATTATTACTATCGAAGACCCCGTTGAGTACAAGATCGCTGGTATAGAACAGATTCAGGTCCAGCCTGATCGTGGATTTGACTTTGCCCAAGCCCTCCGAGCAGTCTTGCGCCAAGATCCAAATATCATCCTAGTTGGCGAGATTCGTGACAAAGAAACGGCGGAGATTGCTATCAACGCCTCCTTAACTGGACACTTAGTTCTAACGACACTTCATGCTAACTCTGCCCCAGCAACATTCGCTCGTTTAATAGAAATGGGGGCACCAGGGCATCTTCTCTCGGACGCTATCCGGCTAATTATCGCCCAGAGACTGGTAAAGCGCCCCGGTCCTAAAGAAGGTGAGCCAGGGAGAATGGTTCAGGCGCAGTTCCTTGAACCAACAGCCGAGTACACGGAGCTAATAAAACAGAAAGCAAGTATCCGCGAGTTCGAGGAGCTATTTCAAAAACTCGGTGGAAAATCATTAACAGACACAAAACTAGCCAGCTCTTAAGCGTTTATCCCGCCAAAGGCTCGCTAGACGATCCCCTCTATTACTTGCCGATGCTGCCACCTAAGTTGGCAGCAAATCTAAGGATAAAGTACGAGAGAACGACCACTACAATTCCGATGATGGCATTTAGGATCCCCGTACGTGCTTTAGTTGCTTTCTCTGCGTCGCCACCAGCAGTGATATAGTTCACACCACTTATGATTAGGTAGACGAAGGCGATAATCGCAACAATAGCTAATACCCATCCCATAATGATGCTCACTACCTTACTGAAAGTAAATGTCGCGTCCGTGTTTTGAGTTCCGAAATTGAAAGGGTTGAATACCCCAAACCATTTACCCTTTTCGCTACCTGCTATAGCATTCCCCACACCATTCCCAAGTCCACCTAAACCACCTTGCGCGTGTACCTTGTCAATAAAAAACCAGCTTAATCTATCGATCATAATTCCATCTCCTCCTATGTGTTCATATTTCTAGTTTATTTATCTGCTGTCAATAGTCATCATATTTTAGCCCTCACCCGTATAGCCCAGTAAGCCAGTGAAAAAATGGATAATAAAGTAAGAAAGCACTGCAATGACAAAGCCGATGATGGCGTATTGGAGGGTTTTCTTGGCGGCGGCGTACTTGGCTTCATCGCCAAAGGCAGTGAACATCATATAGCCGGCCTTTATTATGTAGCAAAAGGCAACGAATGCTGCTATTGCTGAGAGTATTTTGGTGTAGTACGGAATAATACCCGTTCCTCCGCCTTCTTTGATGCCCAATAAATACTGGCGGAGACTTATCTCTGGACACGACCCGTCACGAGCGCATCTAATCACGGGCGGGAGAAATAGATCCTGAAGTTGTTGGCCGAATATTCTCATGGCTTTTAAAGTATTGCGCCGATCAACGAATACATGAATTTAATAATGAAGTACGACAATACAACGACGATAATACCAATAATTGACCAGATTAAATTCTTTTTTCCGGCGGCGAATTTGGTGGCGTCGCCGCCAGCGGTGATCATCATCACACCGGAATAAATAATGCCGATAAAGGCGGTGGCGGCGAGAAAAGCAAAGATAAGGCTTGTTACACTTCCTTGCAAACCAGCCCCACCCGACAGGTCGATAGTTTTTATATTATTAAGGTCTAACTTGATGCTGTCTTCAGCAGCCAAGGCACGACCGATCGTTAGGTTAAAAAGTTTAATTATCATGGTGTAGGTTGAACACTAATTCCCAGTGTCGGTAGGATTAATTTAATCAACAACAATATAGCTAGGCCGGTCAGACAGCCGGCGACTAGTTCTTTGGCTAGAGCAATCTTGCTGGCCTCGCCCTCGCTTTGGGCGTAAATAATTCCGGCGTAGATGGTAATCAATACCGAGATTGCGATAGCGACAATAATTCCAACATTAACTAGCGAGCTGAAGTACTCCTGAAACGTTACCGCACCCTTATTGTCGTCGATAGGCAGACCTGGCTGAAACTTGCCTTGAGCTAAGACAGCTTGAAAGAACCAGGACCTGATCATAAAAGACCTTTCAGGCGTTCAGCTGCGGAGTCGACGGCTGCTTGGAGAGACTGGCTGTTTATAAGTGCTTGGTTGAGCATATCCTGGACGATCTCATCACTAGATTGCCAGTCAGATTTAAAAACTGTTGGGGCAAAAACTACCTGCTTTGCAAACAGTTCCGTCTCGCCCAGATCGCCCATGCTGAGCTTAGCGGTTGCGTCTTGTGTCTGGACTAACGACGGCTTACCCGTTAACTGAGAGTACCTCTCGCTACCAGTCCCACCCAGGGCCTGCAAATACGCCCAGGCTGTCGAGGGCTTATTTGAGTACTTGGAAACGACATGAGTCCAGTAGCTTGCGCTATCTACTCGTTTATTTGTTGATGCCGGGTCGCTAACTTGTGGCAGTGGGGCAATCTTCCCACTGTTAAAATCCTTTTTAGCCTTTAAAATATCCTGGGAAAGTGTGGAGTAACCGAGCATCACTGCTAACCTATTGTTGACAAAAGCATTTACTGGGTCGCCCATACTGGCATTCCAGGAGTAGTTTGGGTCACCTGCACGAGCAAAAGAGCTGAAAGTTGTTAGCGCTTGTAGGCCCGGCGTTTGACTCTTGCCGTCAACTATTTTTATGAGGTGGAGAGCAATGCCTTTCTCGTCATTGGTAAATAAGGCGCCGCCGTATTGAGTGAGTAAGCTCAGATAGCTGTCTACTGGAGCGTAGGTGTTGCCAGTCGTGCCAAGAGCCATACCAGCCACGCTAATGTTGCCCCGAGCATCTTTTTTTGTTAGTAGCCGACTCCAGATAGACATCTCATCCCAGGTAGCGGGAGCCGTATTCAACTTTTCTGCCTCTGCGCCGCTACTCTCAGTTAGTGCATTTATAGCGTCATTAACTACCTTTGTGTTTATGTAAAGTGCTAAAGAGTCTATTGCAAGCGGAAAGCCGTAGAGCGCTCCGCTACGAATATTTTGATTAGCTACGCTCGTTCCAAAGTACTCTTGAGCTGCTTCGGCTTCAGTATTTTTGGTTTTACTTAGACTAATATATTTAGTCGACGGGATTAGTTTTGTCTGATGTTTAGAGAGCCAATCAGTACGGATCAGCCAGATATCCGGCCCCGTACCGCTTGCAATAGCGTCCACTACCTTAGCCTCGTAATCCTTAGCGTCTGCGGCCTGAACGTACTTAAAGGATAGCTTAACGGTTGGGTTATCTAATAAAAATTGTTCGCTAATTTGCTTGTAAACATCGCCTTCGTCAAAAGGCGACCATATTGTCAGAGTGTTATCTGTTTTTGAAGCATTTTTACCGGACAAGGCAGTTATCAAAACAACCGCTATAGCCAAAACAAACACTCCTATAAGCGCAAATATTAACCCCCTCTTCATATTAGCTAAGCGTCTCGCAAATCGATTCGAGACGCAAGTAGCAAGACTATTCTACGTTAACCTTGAGAACTCTTGTTTTTGTTTTTTCTTGTTTAGGAATCTTTATGGTTAGGATACCGTTACGCATGCTAGCTTCAGCTTTAGCGGCGTCAACTGGTACAGGAAGAATGTAGGAGCGCATAAACGAACCCCAATAGCACTCTTGGACAAAGTAGTTCTCTCTAACAGATTCAGCTTCGTTTTTTCGTTGACCTTTAACGGTAACCACTTCATCAGTAATCTGGATTTCCAAGTCTTCAGTATTAACCCCAGCAATTGGAGCTTTAATAATTACGTTGTCTTCGTCCTGGTAGGCATCGATGGCCAGCTGGCCTTCCTCTTCCTCCTCGATCCACTCTTCGGTGATAGTTTCTTCTTTGCGTGCCATAGTGTATGTATTGTCTGTCTAATGAATAATCTAGTCAAGCAGAAAAATGCCTATTAACGGCTTAGGTCGAGATTTGTTGGCGCTACTAATGCCAATAGAATGTCTTAGTTGTAAAACGGAATCTGACTGGATCTGCCCAGGCTGCCGGCGAGGACTAGCTCTCCAGAACGAGGGTCTCTGTTTTTGTGGGAATACTGGGGAGAACGGACTCTGTATTAAACATCAAAGAGAATTGGGACTAGACGGCCTAACAATCCTGTTTAGTTATACCGAACCCGCCGTTAAAGAGCTTGTCTCCCAGATTAAATATCGTGGACATATTGACGGAGTTAGTTTTCTTGCGCGGTATTACCAAAAGAAAATCTTAGCCCGTCTCCCAAGAGGTGAGTGGATAGTAACCGCCGTACCACTTTCTAAAGAACGCTACCAAACTCGAGGATTCAATCAGTCGGAGCTACTCGCCAAGAAACTAACCGAACCTCTTTATAATTACAGCGAACTACTAATTAAAAGACGAGAAACCAAGCCCCAGGCAAAACTCAATAAGAAATTACGAGAGAAGAATCTGCTCCGTTCCTTTGCGGTAAAGAAAGGCTTAGACATACCCAGTCAGGTTATTTTGGTTGATGATGTTGTCACCACGGGGTCAACCATCAAGGAAGCGACTAAGGTACTACGCAAAGCTGGCGTAGAAAAGATTTGGGGCTTTGCGCTTGCTCACGGCTAGAGCCTGCGACTACCTGTAAATACCTTGCCGGTGGCCTATATCAAGTATCTCAATAATGAGTTGTTTCCCAAATATTTTATAGGTAATGCGGTATGGCCAAAGACGGATTGCCATCTTACCCTCTAGATCGCCGTGCAATTGCTTACCAGCATAAGGATTAGAGGCTAAGCCTCTGATCCTTTTAGTGATTTTTATCTGTGCCTGTTTGGGTAATTTATCTAAGGCCTTCTGTGCCGTTTTAAGAACCACGACTCGAAACATATGACTATTTGGCTATATTGAGCGATTTCTCCAGATCCTCAAGAGTTATGTATTCCCCGCGGTCAAATTCTTTTTCAGCTTTTTTGATACGCTCTAGAGCCCCTGGCTCACTCAAAATATCCATAGTCTCCATCCAACCGTCAAAGTCTTCAGCATTCATCATAACTACCCGTGGCTTGCCATTGACCGTCAGTGTATACAAGGCCCCAGTTCGGTTAATATTGCTAATTACCTCGGCGAACTTCTGCCGAGCCTCTGTTGAAGAAATAGTATTTTTTACATCCATAACCATACACTAGTTATTGTACATAATTATGTCAATAGTAGGCTGCGCGCCCGGCTGGATTCGGACCAGCGGCCTCAAGATCCGCAATCTTGCGCTCTATCCACTGAGCTACGGGCGCATAACGTAACAGCGGTGGGTGTAGGACTCGAACCTACAAGGGATTACTCCCGGCGGTTTTCAAGACCGCTGCATTACCATTCTGCCAACCCACCAAATCTTTGGTATTCTACTTGTTTCGGACCGTTACCTCAACCCCTTTAGGGGATTTGGCAACAAAGTTCTTGGTCGTATACGCCTGCTGACCGATCTGGAAGAGGGTTGTTGTTGCCCAGTACAGCGACAAGCCGGCTGGTAATGTTGAGCCAATAAAGTAGGTCATTGCTGGGAACAGATACATCATTTGTTTGGTCATCATCGCAGCCGGATCGCCTTTACCAGTAGATATCGGCATTAATTTCTGGTTGTAGCGTGTCTGGGCAAACTGGAGGAGGGCGGCAACCACCGGCAAGAAGAAACGATCTTTTCCGGCAAGATTAATCCCTAAGAAGTGGGCATTAACTGTGTCAAGATGAGGTGTAAAGGAGTAAAGCAGGTCTGGTCGGATATCGTGCAGACCAGCCATAAAAACCATATATAGAACGTATAGAATTGGTAGCTGTATCAGCATCGGTAAACAACCAGCCATCGGGTTGATACCGTGTTGCTTGTAGTAAGCCATCTGAGCCTGGGCCCGTTCTTGAGGATTTTCGTAACGTTCGTTGAGTTTTTTTAATTCGTCTTGGTGGGAACGCATATACAGCTGACTCTTTAGGGCTTTGCCGTTAGGTACCCAAAGGATAATACGTACCAGTATGGTCAAGAGGATAATTGCCCAACCAACACTATGGCCCGGTACTAACCACGAAAAAAAGACTAAGAGGTTAAACAGGGGAGTATAGAGAATGGCTTTAAGAAAGGCTTTCATAATTATTTATTCGGAACCAAGTCAACGCCACCAGGATTGAGCGGGTGACAACGACTAACCCTCTTAGCACCAAGAGCTAGCCCCTTAAATACTCCGAACCTCCTAACAGCCTGCTTAGTGTACTCTGAACACGTTGGTTGGAAACGACAAGTTCCACCAAAAACCCGTAATGGCCCGTGGTCGGGACTAAGGGTTTTCTGGTACAGACCGATCAAACCAATTACCAACGAGCGAAACATTGTTCTAGATCGTTATTAAGTAGTTTTTCGTCTTCGGGAATATTCATTACCATCACCACCATATCACTGATGGCACGATCTTCCCAAGATGCAAATTTCTTTTCAAGGTTAGAAAATAATACTCTTCGAACTCGATTGCGAATTACCGCCCCCGTTGCGACTTTGCGACTTACCACAATGGCGGCCCGACAGTGAGTTTGGGCCCCAGCCGCAACAAAAAGGGTTAAGGAATTACCCCGGATCTTTCGACCGAGTTTCAAAATGTTCTTGATTTCCTCCGAGTTCTTTATCTTGAACTCGCGCTTGAGCATTAAACGCTTAGCTTAACTCGCCCCTTGGCTCGGCGACGTTTTAAAACATTAATGCCGCCAGGAGTACGCATCTTTACCAAAAAGCCGTGCGTCTTGGCTCGGCGACGAGTATTAGGTTGGTAAGTTCTTTTGACCATTATTACGGATAATTGTACCTGAACTTTATCTCTAAGTCCACGTTGTAACAACAACGATTGCCGCCTGTGGAAAACTCTAGTATCTTCTGGTAAGCGATGACTAACCCAATTTGGCAAGACATCTTAAATACCTTGGAGCCAACAATGAGCCGACCAAACTTTGCTACCTGGTTGGCCTCCACTGATTTAATCGAGGAGATTCCCGGAGCGTTGACCATAACCGTTCCCAACCAATACGCCAAAAGCTGGTTAGAGGATCATATTATTGGGGATATTGAGAAGCTGCTAAAGAAGAGTGTGGAAAACTTTGAACAAGTACGGATTGTTGTGGCTAAAAGAGGGGCCTCTTCCCTGGATGATCTACCGATTCTCCAGAAAGCAACCGAAGAGACAGACGAAAAAGCGATCGCGGACGAAGCCCCTAAAAACAACCCCTTCAACCCCAAATACACCTTTGAGTCTTTCATCGTAGGTAACAATAACCGCTTAGCCTTCGCCGCTGCCCACGCCGTCGCCGACAAACCTGGGGAAGCCTACAACCCACTCTTCCTCTACGGAGGCGTCGGACTAGGTAAGACTCACTTAATGCAGGCTGTAGCCAACCATATAACCCTAAACAACCCCAAAAAGAAAATTGCCTACGTTTCCTGTGAGGCATTCGCTAATGAGTTTATTGAGGCGCTCCAACACAAAGCGATAAATGAATTTAAACGAAAGTATCGCTCTGTTGATGTTTTTCTGGTTGACGACATCCAATTTTTGGCCAATAAAGAGGGGACTCAGGAAGAGTTCTTCCATACCTTCAACACCCTCCACCAAGCCAACCGTCAAATAGTTATGACCGCTGACCGGATGCCAAAAGAAATTGGCGACCTAGAAGAGAGATTAATATCTCGTATCGGTTGGGGAATGGTTGCAGATATCCAGACTCCCAATTTTGAAAATAGGGTAGCGATTTTACAGGCCAAGGCTAAACAGATGAATTTTAACGCTCCTCCAGAAGTATTAGAGTATATAGCCAACACCATAACCAACAATATCCGTGAGTTAGAAGGCTCTCTAACTAAACTGGCAACCACCGCAACGGTTGAAGACTGCCCCGTCACAGTTGAGTTGGCCAAAGTCGTGATGAAAGACCTTGCTCGACCAAACACTAGGAACCTTACAACCAAGAAGGTTATTAAGGTTGTGACTGAACAGTTTGGTATCGACGCTATTGACCTACTAGGCAAGAAAAGGGTGCAAGAGCTGGTCTACCCGCGGCAGATCGTAATGTATATTCTTCGCCACACCCTTGGACACTCTTACCCCCAAATTGGCGATGAGCTGGGCGGTAAAGACCACACCACGATTATGCATGGGGTAGAGAAAATTGAGCGTCTTTTAAAAACCGATAATCAGGTGGAGCGCGATATTCGGGACGTTAGCCGTACCCTAGAAGGCGGGGAGTAGTGGATATGTTGTGGACAACTCAAACAGTATCAGCAGTAGCCAAGAGCTATCATTCTTGGTACAACAGGTTAGATCGAACATCCACAACCAAAACACAATTTATCCACAGCAAGTACA
>JAUSEP010000033.1 GCA_030650195.1 Candidatus Berkelbacteria bacterium
GTACCGGCTGGGACGTGTACGTGGACAGCAGCTGTTTCAGTTTCTGGGAAAAATATCACGTTGCAAGGCATGGGCAAAAACGCAACTGTGATTATGGTCAACAATGGTTCAATCAACGCCATAGTGTTGGGCACTACGGCTTCTCGTGTCACCGGTTTCGGGTTTATCATGACAGTGACTGGCAGGGGCTTTGTCGCTCCACGAGGACAAGGCTGGCGTGTGGATAACAATAAGTTTGATTGTACTCAGGTTGGATTTAACGTCGCGGTTGCAATAAATGGAGATTCTGGAGCAGGTATACCGCAACCCACGGGGGTAATCGATCATAACGATTTTATAACCTGTCGTGTCCTTATCCTTGGTGACTTAGGTGGGGGTAACTCCTCCTGGTCAAAACCGTCCACTATAGGAAATCCTGACCAAACCGGCGTAGTTTATGTTGAAGACAATACCTTCAACGGTGGCATTAATGCGATTGACACAAATTATGGAGGACGCTACGTCTTTCGGTACAATAGCGTTACGAACTCTGGCGTGGAGGCGCACTCTCTTCAAGGCAACAATCAACGCGGCACAAGAAGTTGGGAAATCTATAACAACACCATCACTTATGACACGAGTTATTTTTCCGCTATGTTCATACGCGGCGGTACGGGGGTGGCGTTCAATAATACGATCACAGGACCTTTTGGCAGTTCGATTACTCTAGACAATGTACGGAGCTTTACGACACTACCGGCTCCTCTCGGTACTTGTGACGGAACTTCATCCTGGGACGGGAATGTCACGAATGGTTGGCCTTGTCGTGACCAGATTGGGCGTGGACAAGACGATGTTGGAACGATTCCACAACCACAGGCATCTGAACCTGCTTACTTTTGGAATAACACCCTAAACAGTGGTCTCTCGAATCCGGTTATCGGCAACTGTACCAACATTGTTAAACCCAATGGCTCCTGCGCAGACATTGTAGTGGGCCGTGATTATTTCAATACTGCTCGTCCGGGGTATACTTCCTACACCTATCCGCATCCTTTGGTATCCGGCACCCCAACTCCATC
Organism: Candidatus Berkelbacteria bacterium; assembly: GCA_030650195.1. Taxonomy (GTDB): domain Bacteria; phylum Patescibacteriota; class UBA1384; order 2-12-FULL-50-11; family 2-12-FULL-50-11; genus JANLIQ01. The sequence continues at coordinate 1,062 of JAUSEP010000033.1, forward strand.
CCCTACACCCACCCCAACACCTACTCCAACACCAACTCCCACTCCCACCCCAACCCCTACACCAACTCCAACTCCTACCCCCGACACCACCCCCCCAACCATCTCTAATATTACTGCATCTGGTATTACTCAAACCGATGCTACTATTACCTGGACTACCGATGAAAACTCTGACAGTCAGGTAATATTTCCATCCGGCCCATGTCCCGGAATTACTAACTGTACTTCTCCATTGGTGGCTACCTTAACTACTTCTCATTCAATTAATCTAGGAAACAGCTTAATTTCTAATACAACATATACCTATCAAGTTAGGTCTCGAGATGCTGCAGGTAACCTAGCTACATCTATTAACAATACATTCACGACTCAGGTTGCGCCGACTCCAACTCCAACTCCAACTCCAACCCCCACTCCTACCCCAACACCAACCCCGAGTCCAACCCCAACTCCTACCCCAACTCCTACCCCTACTCCTACCCCTACTCCTACCCCTACTCCTACCCCCGACACCACCCCTCCCGTCATCTCAAATATTTCCGTCTCTGAAATTACCAGCATCTCAGCCATAATCCGTTGGAATACCGATGAATTATCAATATCCCGAATAGACTATGGCCGAACTACATCTCTGGGACTGACCGTTTCTACTCTCCAACCTTTAACAACTCACGGTCTGGGACTAACTAAGCTTCAAAGAAGAACCACCTACTATTACCAAATAGTAGCCATAGATTCATCAGGCAATGAATCAAGATCTCAAATATTGTCATTCAAGACTTTACAGGGCGGATCAAAAAACTTAACCAATGTCACAGCCAAATCAGGCTCAGTCATCCTTGAATGGGATAATCCAACCGATGAACCCTACTTTGCCGGAGTGGCTATCCTCAGAAGCACCTCTAACTTTATCAGCACCTACCAATCATCATCCGAAGTCTACCGTTCCACCAACACCACTACCAACACCTGGACTGATACTAATACAAGCCCGAGTACAACATATTACTACACCCTTTTTGTATATGATGACCAAGGAGATTACTCAGATCCCCAATATGTCGGCTTTACCACACCTAACACCGCAATCAATCCAACTCCTGCTCCGGTTGTTCCTACTCCGGCTCCATTACCATCTTCCGGATCTCCTTCAGCTACTCCTTTTCCCGTTCCGACTCCGGCTCCAATCTTAACCAAGGATTTACCGGTGTCAGGTCCTGGAAGTTCCCGGCCGACCCCTTCATCAACTCCCAAACCGGTTCAAACATCAATCCCCGGAACAATTAAATTTACTACCGATCCACGGGTATATACCCTAGTCAACGATCAGATAAAATGGATTCCCAGTCCGACCGTATTTAACTCTCTTGGTCTT
>JAUSEP010000036.1 GCA_030650195.1 Candidatus Berkelbacteria bacterium
TTTAACCTTATGACTAATTGTTAAATAATGAAGCTAAATACGCACCTTAACAAAAATTGAATAGGCACACTCAATCGCCGAAACAAATTGAGGCTGAATAGGTAAGAGCTTCACTTGCCCACCTAGCAGAAGCACCACCACCGAAAGGGCTTAATTCAGTCAATCATAAGCACAGTCAACCTAGTGTTAGGGCGGTTATGCTGAATAAATGAAAGTGAGGTCAGCATAATGAATAACGAAACGCCTACCTACATTAAGAGCCTTGTAACCCCTACCACGAAGCAAGCGCAGGGTCGCAAAGTCTGGTCAATAGACCTTCAGCAAGTCTGGTTGCCGTTCTTCACCGCAACTAACACAATGGGTGATACCGCTATCCCGTCTGATGCAATCGGTTGCCCGTTGCGCTTAGGCTATGACAAAGCGGGTCAAGTCCGCTTTAGTCAATCGGGTCGCCACGTTGTTCGGGTCGTGAAAGAGATAGCCGATAATGTCCGTATGGTTCGGGATAACTTCACAGCTAACCTGTTAAACTACGCAGGGCAAGTAGCTAAAGACAACCCAGAGGGCTACAAGGCACAGATTACGCAAGCCGTCAAAGCTGGTGAGGTTATCGCAACCCACGACAAAGCCCAATTGAGCCACGCCCTACAATTAAGGGCAGAAGCCGAAGCGGAAGCACAGGCGGAAGCGGTAGCAAAGGAAGAGCAAGCGGTAGCCAAAGCCAAAGGCAAAAGGGAACTTGTCCACGCCTAAATAGTCGCAACGGCATAACCGCCCTAACACTAGGTTGACAATAATAAGGGGGTGATTTTATGACTAAGCCTGTATGGGCAACCCCTGACCGACAAGCCGAACTTGTCAAACTGTTCGTTGACAGCGGGGGCTTTTGTGTCTTTGGACATTCGGAATGTCTTAACCCTAGTCATCACTATGAGGTGTATATTGAGCGCCTTATTGACGACTGGAAAGAGACTGACCGCTTTGACTGGTTGCTAGAGCGTAAAGCTATGCACTCTCTAGGGGAAAGACGTTATAGCGCTGGCAGGTTTAACAGCATATCAATGGACATCTTTCACGACAAGCAACCGCTATTCTATCGTGAGGCATTAGGTATAAGCGGTTTGACGCTGACACCCTTTGCCAAAGTGCGGATAGGCTCAAGCTATATGCGTCTATATGTAGATTTGGGCGAAAGCCTGAGAGGGACTAGCAAGAACAGCAGACGCAAGGCTATGAGATACGGAAAACAGCTTCCGCAATCAATAGAGAACAGAATATCGGATATAGTTTGGCAAGCGGTTAGGGATTATCTGAAAAGCTAAAGCGACAAACAAAAGACGCTTCT